>NZ_JALBYS010000048.1:0-34826 GCF_022678525.1 Serratia sp. PGPR-27
CGTCAAAGCGTGAGCCGTAGTCGTCGAAGATGATAAAGCCCTGCATACGGATGCGTTTGCGCAGGATCAGCCCCTCCAGCAGCGGCAAGCGGTCCGGCCCCGCAGGTAACCCGGTGGCATTGTAATGGGCGATGATGCCGCATACCGGAATACGCGCTTTGGTGTTCAACAGCGGCAGTACGGCGTCGAACACCGCCCCGCCGACATTCTCGTAATAGATGTCGATACCCTGTGGGCAGGCGGCGGCCAACCGTTCGGCAAAGTCTGGGGCGCGGTGATCGATACAGGCGTCGAAACCCAACTCTTCCACTACATAGCGGCATTTTTCCGCACCGCCGGCGACGCCGACGACGCGGCAGCCTTTCAGTTTGCCGATTTGGCCGACCACCGAACCAACCGCACCGCTGGCGGCGGCCACCACCAGCGTTTCACCTGCCTGCGGTTGGCCGATATCGAGCAGCCCCATGTATGCGGTAAATCCCGGCATGCCGAGCACGCCCAGCAGGCGGGAAGGGTGCGGCAAATGCGGGCCGAGGTTGCGCAGGCCGCTGCCGTCGGACAGCGCATATTCCTGCCAGCCGTCATACCCCAATACCCAATCGCCGACGTTGAAATCGGGATGCTGTGAGGCCGCCACGCGCGATACCGTACCGCCCACCATCACCTGACCGATCTCCACCGGCGGCGCATAGGAGGGGGCATCGCTCATGCGTCCACGCATATAAGGATCCAACGACAGATATACGGTGCGCAACAGCAGTTGGCCGGCGCCGGGTTGCGGTGCGGGGACGGTATCAAGACGGAAGTTCGCCGCTGTCGGTTCGCCGTTCGGACGCGAGGCCAGCAGGAAGCGGCGGTTCTGTTGAGAAGGGGACATCGAAAGCTCCTTTGTGGTGCGGCAAACAAGGTCCGTTAAGCCTAGTGCAGGAGCGCTGAGGCGACGTGACCGAATGTGCTTAGCTCAGAGCGGAACAATCAACACGTCGATATGACTGATATTGATAAAGCGGGCGGCGGAACAGGAGACTTTGTTCATCATGCTGTCTCGGTGATTGCCGCAGAGCAGCAGGTCAAACGGCTGACGGCGGCTGGCGAATGCCAGGCTGTCACCCAGCTCGCCATGCACGATCAGCGTATCGGCGATAGGGTAGCCGGCGCGTTGGCGCAGTTCCTGCATAAACAGCCGGGTTTCCTCTTCCATCAGCGAGCGCAAATCGCCCAGCATCGGCCCGGCGAAATTATTGTACATTTCCGGATTGGCGAGGGTGCTTAACAGGGTGATGCTGCCGCCGTAGGGGCGAACGATGGAGACGGCCTTTTCCACCAGGCGGTGGCTGTCAGGGGCAACGGCGACGGTGACCAGAACGTTTTGATACCCCATATCCGACTCCTTGTTGTATCCATCGTGTTTCAGGCTGCTGCAGCGGCGGCCTTGGTGGAAGTACTGCGTCGGATAAAGGGTAGAACCTGGCGGGGGGAATAAATGTGTTTCATATCACGCGCGGCAATAAAAGCTGAATGTGCCCCGGTTATATAGCAATAAAAGATAAAACCGTTGCCGCACGTAATTTCACTGAATTAAAGCACCTGTGCCCACAGCGTTTTCGGCACCTTGCCCAGATCGAACAATTTACCGGCAACCAGCTCGGCGCGACGGTGGTCGGCGGCACGGTACATATTGCTCATTTCCGTATCGTTTTCAATGGAGTAGTTCAGTTTGTCGTACACCTTCTCCAGGCTGTCCAAAGAGGAGCATTTACGAAATGTCAGCAGATATTCGAGCGTATCGGTCATGATTAAAATATAGCCTGTTAATAGTTAAAGCCGGGTGAATAACACATAGCGACTCACGGCGACGCCGTCGAGGCAGCGATGTACGACCTGACAAAAATCATTTCAATTAGATAAATTGCACTGGGTAATGATGTCGCGCCGCCCGTAGCGGCGCTTTGGTAAATCATAATATGCCAGTGCGCCGTCAGCAATCTCAGCCTGCTGATTAATGGAGAAATAGGGAAAGTCTCAGGGCGGTTGACGGTCGACGCGTCGTCGTTCGTGCTGTGGGCAAGCACAAGGTGCCGTGCCGGGCCTCTTTTGGGTGATTTTTTCACCCGGCCGTGGCGCCGCCGCGGCATTGGGCGATGTTTGTCGCCGCTGCTTGCGTTGAAAAGCCGTTTTGTTCGATGAAGAAATATGAACAGTAAAACAAAACTGCGTTTTATTTTATGACAATGAAGCAATGAAAGCCAAAGCCATGTAAATAATCTCTGGAGGGAGGGGGAATTATCTCGGCGTCAGAAAAAGAAATAAAAAGCATTAAGGTTTTATGAATTGCTGCCGATATAACGTTTTGGGGGAATTTAACTCAAAAAAAGCACTCTTGCATCGTGCTAATACGGAAACATATCGTTACGTCTGTTGGCTTGTTCACTACGCCTGCGAATCATTGATAAGCCATAATCACCTGATGTTGAAAATTAGAACAGCCTCAGGCTGAAGGCTTAAGTCAAATCCGATAGCTAATAACCTCATAGTTTACATTGGTTATTTTTCAGCTTGGATATTTTTTAGTAACTCAAATGGTTATTTATACTGAGTTTGTTGCCTATATGCAGATTTTTGTTCTGTTATTTTGGTTTGGTGATGCTTTTGTTCGAATTGATCTAAAAAAGATAATTTTTTGGCGGATAAACATTGTTTTTAAGACGTTTTTTTACCTGTGGCTATTTTATGAGCAAAATGACGGTCAATAAGTGAGCGTATTTGGGGGTATTTGGCTTAATTATTTTTTATTTTTGTGATATATGTCACATTGTATTTAAAATTGCCTCTCACTTACATTGTGTGTGCTAATGGTTCGGGGGTAGAGTTGCGCTGCTTTAGGAATAATCTTATTAAATTTGTAAAAATAGTTTCATGGTGACTAAACACTATCGAAGCAGAATGCTGTACATCCATACACGTTGGTTTACGCTCGTAGCAAATACTGAACAGTGGTCGAATTTAGCGATTGTCGAAAATTATAGCAGTCGTTTTTGAGAGATTAATTTGCCAACTTTGGGAAACAACCCAAGTCACGGGCGATAAAATTTATCACCCAGCGTATGTTTTTAAACATAGTCTGTCGGGATGGGGAATATGGGTACGTCTGAATTACTTAAGCATATTTATGACATCAATCTGTCATATTTACTTTTAGCACAGCGTTTGATCAACGATGAAAAAGCGTCCGCAATGTTTCGCCTGGGTATTGATGAAACCATGGCCGATGCGCTGGCGCAGCTGACTTTGCCGCAAATGGTTAAACTGGCCGAGACCAACCAGCTGGTTTGCCACTTCCGCTTTAACGAAAGCCAGACCATCGAACGCCTGACCAAAGAGTCGCGCGTCGACGATCTGCAACAAATCCATACCGGCATTTTGCTATCAAGCCATTTACTGCAAGAGCTATCGAGTAAAGACGCTAGCCCGACGAAGAAAAGAGCCTGATGATGGTTGAGAAAAGTATCGTTCAAGAAGCCAAGGACATTCAGCTCGCCATGGAGCTGATTTCGCTGGGAGCCCGATTGCAGATGCTGGAGAGTGAAACCCAGCTTAGCCGCGGGCGCTTGATTAAACTTTACAAGGAGTTACGCGGCAGCCCGCCGCCAAAAGGAATGTTACCGTTCTCAACCGACTGGTTTATGACCTGGGAACAAAATATTCACTCGTCGATGTTTTACAACGCTTACCTGTTTTTGATGAAAAGCGGGCAGTGCAGCGGCGTGGAGGCGGTGATCAAAGCCTATCGCCTCTATCTCGAGCAGTGTCCGCAGCAGGCCGGCGAGGCGCCGTTGCTGGCGCTGACCCGTGCCTGGACGCTGGTGCGCTTCGTCGATAGCGGCATGTTGCAGCTTTCCGCCTGCAGCTGCTGCGGCGGCGCATTTATCACCCACGCGCACCAGCCGCTGAATGGTTTCATCTGCAGTTTATGCCAACCCCCATCCCGCGCCGTAAAAAGACGTAAACTTTCGCCGCAACTGGCCGATATTATTCCTCAACTGCTGGACGAGCAGGTCAAACGCGCCATTTGAGCCGCCACGTTGCCGGCTCTCGGCAATGAATACCGACGTGTGATACGCAGGGGCGGCATGCCGCCCCCAGACATGCAGCCTGGTCTGTCGCGCCAGGGCGCGTTTGCCCCACCTTCCATCCACATTGTTAATTTAAGGAATGCGTGTGCTAGTTATTTTGGGTTATCTCGTGGTATTGGGTGCGGTGTTTGGCGGCTACCTGATCGTGGGCGGTCATCTCGGGGCGTTGTATCAGCCGGCGGAATTTCTGATTATCGGCGGGGCGGGCGTCGGCGCCTTTATCGTCGGCAACAACGGCAAAGCGATCAAAGCCACGCTGCGCGCGCTGCCGCGGCTGATGCGCCGTTCCAAATACAACAAAGATCTGTATATGGATTTGATGGCGTTGCTGTTCCGTCTGCTGGCCAAATCGCGCCAGCAGGGCATGCTGTCGCTCGAGTTCGATATCGATAATCCGCAAGAAAGTGAAATTTTCTCTAATTATCCGCGCATCCTTGCCGATAACACTCTGGTGGAGTTCATTACCGACTATTTACGGCTGATGGTGAGCGGCAATATGAATGCGTTCGAGATCGAAGCGCTGATGGACGAAGAGATCGAAACCTACGAGCAGGAAAGCGAAGTGCCCGCCGGCAGTCTGGCGATGGTGGGCGACTCCTTGCCGGCGTTCGGCATCGTCGCGGCGGTGATGGGGGTGGTGCACGCCCTGGCTTCGGCTGACCGTCCGGCCGCTGAGCTGGGCGCGCTGATCGCTAACGCCATGGTCGGTACTTTCCTCGGCATTTTGTTGGCCTACGGCTTCATCTCGCCGCTGGCGACGTTGCTGCGCCAGAAGAGCGCCGAAAACGTCAAGATGATGCAGTGCATCAAGGTCACGCTGTTGTCGAGTCTGAACGGTTACGCGCCGCAGATCGCAGTCGAGTTTGGCCGCAAAACGCTGTATACCACCGAACGTCCTTCTTTCGTTGAGCTGGAAGAACACGTGCGCCGCGTGAAAGCGCCGGCGCAGCAGGCGACGGAAGAAGAAGAAGCATGAAACAGAATCATCCGGTCGTTCTGGTCAGAAAGCGCAAGTCGCATCATGCCGCCCATCACGGCGGCTCCTGGAAGATCGCTTATGCCGACTTTATGACGGCGATGATGGCGTTCTTCCTGGTGATGTGGCTGCTGGCGATCGCCAGCCCGCAGGAGCTGACGCAAATCGCCGAATATTTCCGTACGCCGCTCAAGGTTGCCCTGACCAGCGGCGACAAGAGCAGTTCCGAGAGCAGCCCCATTCCTGGCGGCGGCGACGATCCCACGCAGCAGCATGGCCTGGTGAAAAAACAGGTCGATTCGCCGGACTCGCGCGCCGAAGAGCTGCGCCTGAACAAGCTGCGCGAAAAGCTGGATGAGTTGATTGAGTCCGATCCGCGCCTGAAGGCGCTGCGTCCGCATCTGCTGATCAACATGATGGACGAAGGGCTGCGCATCCAGATTATCGATAGCCAAAACCGGCCGATGTTCAAAACCGGCAGCGCGCAGGTCGAGAGCTACATGCGCGATATTCTGCGGGCGATAGCGCCGATCCTTAACGACCTGCCGAACAAAATAAGTCTGTCCGGCCACACCGATGACATCCCTTACGCCACCGGCGAGCGCGGCTACAGCAACTGGGAACTGTCGGCCGATCGCGCCAACGCCTCCCGGCGCGAGCTGATCGCCGGCGGCCTGGCGGAAGGCAAGGTGCTGCGGGTGGTGGGCATGGCGGCCACCATGAGCCTGAAACAGCATGGCGCCGATGACGCGATTAACCGTCGCATCACCGTGTTGGTGCTGAACAAGCGAACGCAAGAGGGCATCGAGCACGAAAATGCCGAAAGCAACGCGATGGATATCGCCCAGCCGGACAGCCTGAAGCAGCTGGCGCCGTCGGCGACCGCACCGGCCAGCCAAACGCCGGAACCCTCGGCGACGGCCCCGGAACCGGTGGCGACAACGCCAGGCGCTCCACCGCAGGCATCCCCGGCGATAGCACCGGCCGATCAGGCGCCGGAACCACCGGCGTCCGCACCCGCACCGACTAACCGCGACTCACAGCCAGAGGTGACCCCGTGAGCATGGACATTAGCGATTTTTATCAGACCTTCTTTGATGAGGCAGACGAGTTGCTGGCCGACATGGAGCAACACCTGCTGGAGCTGGATCCGCTGGCCCCCGATATCGAGCCGTTGAACGCCATCTTCCGCGCGGCGCATTCGATCAAGGGCGGCGCGGCGACCTTTGGTTTTTCGGTGCTGCAGGAAACCACCCACCTGCTGGAGAACCTGCTGGACGGTGCAAGACGCCAGGAAATGAGCCTGAGCACCGAGATTATCAACCTGTTTCTGGAAACCAAAGACATTATGCAGGAGCAACTGGACGCCTATAAAACCTCGCAACAGCCTGACGCTGAAAGCTTTGAATACATTTGTCAGGCGCTGCGCCAGCTGGCGTTGGAAGCGCAACAGCAGCAAGAGGCGCCTGCGGCTCAACCGGCCGTTCAGCAGCCTGTCGTTAAGCCATCGGCCGCGCCGGCGGCGATCGAGGGCGGCATGCGCATCAGCCTGAACGGGCTGAAAGCCAGTGAAATCCCCTTGATGTTGGAAGAGCTGGGCAACCTCGGCGAGGTTAAAGATCCGCATCAGACGGAACACAGTCTGGACGTGACGTTGCTCACCTCCGCCAGTGAAGACGACATCAGCGCCGTGTTGTGCTTCGTGCTGGAACCGGAACAAATCAGCTTCTCGACGCCGACCCAGAGCGAACCGGCCATCGCAGAAGCGAGCTTACCGGAAGTGGCCGCCTTACCGGAGCCTGCGCCGGTCGCGAACGCCGCGCCGCCTGCCGCGAAACCGGCCGAAGCGCCAAAAGCGCGCGCCAAGGCGAGCGAATCCACCAGCATCCGCGTGGCGGTGGAAAAGGTGGATCAGCTGATTAACCTGGTGGGCGAGCTGGTGATCACCCAATCGATGCTGGCGCAACGCTCCGGCACGCTCGATCCGGTGAACCACGGCGATCTGCTGAACAGCATGAGCCAGCTGGAGCGTAACGCGCGCGATCTGCAGGAATCGGTGATGTCGATCCGCATGATGCCGATGGAGTACGTCTTCAGCCGCTACCCGCGGCTGGTGCGCGATCTGGCCGGCAAGCTGAATAAACAGGTGGAGCTGACGCTGCAGGGCAGCTCGACCGAACTGGACAAGAGCCTGATCGAACGCATTATCGATCCGTTGACGCACCTGGTGCGCAACAGCCTCGATCACGGTATCGAAGAGCCGGCTACCCGTATCGCCGCCGGCAAGTCGGCGGTGGGCAATCTGGTGCTGTCGGCCGAACACCAGGGCGGCAACATTTGTATTGAAGTCATCGACGACGGCGCCGGGCTGAACCGCGAAAAAATTCTCGCCAAGGCGGCTTCGCAAGGGCTGGCGGTCAGCGACAGCATGAGCGACGAAGAGGTCGGCATGCTGATCTTCGCGCCGGGTTTCTCCACCGCCGAGCAGGTGACCGACGTTTCCGGCCGCGGCGTCGGCATGGACGTGGTGAAACGGAATATTCAGGAGATGGGGGGCCACGTCGAGATCCGTTCGCAGGCCGGTAAAGGCACCACCATCCGCATCCTGTTGCCGCTGACGCTGGCGATCCTCGACGGCATGTCGGTCAAGGTGAACGACGAAGTCTTTATCCTGCCGCTGAACGCGGTGATGGAATCGCTGCAGCCGCAGGCGGAAGATCTGCATCCGCTGGCCGGCGGCGAGCGTGTGCTGCAGGTGCGCGGCGAATACCTGCCGCTGGTGGAGCTGTATCGGGTATTCGAAGTGGAAGGCGCCAAAACCGACGCCACGCAGGGCATCGTCGTTATCCTGCAAAGCGCCGGCCGCCGCTATGCGTTGCTGGTAGATCAGCTGATTGGCCAGCATCAGGTGGTGGTGAAGAATCTGGAAAGCAACTACCGCAAAGTGCCGGGCATCTCCGCCGCGACCATTTTGGGCGACGGCAGCGTGGCCTTGATCGTCGATGTCTCGGCGTTGCAAACCTTGAACCGTGAAAAGCGTCTGACGGACGCCGCCGCATAATAATGAGTTTATTGATTTAAAAGGTGAATGATATGGCAGGATTGGCAGCCGTCAGCAAATTGGCTGGCGAAACGGTAGGGCAAGAGTTTCTGATTTTTACCCTGGGCAACGAGGAGTACGGCATCGACATCCTCAAGGTGCAGGAAATTCGCGGCTACGATCAGGTGACCCGCATCGCCAACACCCCGGCGTTCATCAAGGGCGTCACCAACCTGCGCGGCGTGATTGTTCCTATCATCGATCTGCGGGTGAAATTTTCGCAGCAAAGTGTTTCCTACGATGAAAACACCGTGGTGATCGTGTTGAACTTTGGCCAGCGCGTGGTGGGCATCGTGGTTGACGGCGTCTCCGACGTGCTGTCGCTCACCGCCGATCAGATCCGTCCGGCGCCGGAGTTCGCGGTGACTCTGGCGACCGAATATCTCACCGGCCTCGGTTCGCTGGGCGAGCGCATGCTGATCCTGGTGGATATCGAAAAGCTGCTGAGCAGCGAAGAGATGTCGCTGGTCGACAGCGTGGCGAAAAGCGTCTGATTTCAGACTCAAGGGGCGGGGCGCCGCCCCCTTTAATCTTCACTTTCCCTGATCTGTCGCGATGGCCTCAGCCGCGCTCGGAACCCCCACTAAAAATAGTTACTTTCCCGCATAAAGTTTTGCCGCACGGCGCCGATAACTCTCACATTCAACGTCATCAGAGCCTGTCTGCGCGGGCTTCAACAAGGGAAATCATGTTAAATCGTATGAAGGTGGTCACCAGCCTGTTGCTGGTGTTGGTGCTGTTTGGCGCCTTGCAGTTGATTTCGGGCGGACTTTTTTTCTCCTCGCTGAAAAGCGATAAGGAAAACTTTACCGTCCTGCAAACGATCCGCCAGCAGCAGCTGCAGCTGAGTGAAAGCCGCGTTGACCTGCTGCAGGCGCGCAACTCCCTGAACCGCGCCGGTATCCGCTACATGATGGATACCAACAAGATCGGCAGCGGCGCCACCATTGATGAACTGCTGGCCAAGGCGAAGGAAGAGCTGGGTGAAGCGGAAAGACACTACGCCGCGTACGAGAAAATTCCTCAGGACCCGCGCCAGGATCCTCAGTCGGCGGAACGCCTCAAGCAACAGTACGATGTGCTGTACGGCGCGCTCTCCGAGCTGATCCAACTGCTGGGCGAAGGCAAAATCAACGCCTTCTTCGATCAGCCTACGCAGAGTTACCAGGACAACTTTGAGCAGAGCTACAACGTTTATCTGGAGCAAAACGGCAAGCTGTACCAAATCGCGGTCGACGGCAGCAACAGCTCCTACAACTCGGCCATTTGGACGCTGATCGTGGTGCTGGTGGTGGTGTTGGCGGTGATCGTACTGGTCTGGACCGGTATCCATCACATCCTGGTGCGCCCGCTGAACCGCATGATCGACCACATCAAACAGATCGCCGCCGGCGACCTGACTCAGCAGATCGTCGTCAACAGCCGCAACGAAATGGGCGTGCTGGCGGCCAGCCTGAAACACATGCAAAGCGAACTGATCGAAACCGTCAGCGGCGTGCGCCAGGGTGCGGACGCCATCTACAGCGGCGCGTCTGAAATCGCCGCGGGCAACAACGATCTCTCCTCCCGCACCGAGCAGCAGGCCGCTTCGCTGGAAGAGACCGCCGCCAGCATGGAGCAATTGACCGCGACGGTGAAACAGAACGCCGAAAACGCCCGTCAGGCTTCACAGCTGGCGCTGAGCGCCTCCGAAACCGCGCAGAAAGGCGGCAAGGTGGTGGCCAACGTGGTGCAGACCATGCACGACATCGCCGGCAGTTCGCAGAAGATCGCCGATATTACCGGCGTGATCGACGGTATCGCCTTCCAGACCAACATCCTGGCGTTGAACGCCGCAGTGGAAGCGGCGCGCGCCGGCGAACAGGGCCGCGGCTTCGCGGTGGTGGCCGGTGAAGTGCGCAACCTGGCGCAGCGCAGCGCGCAGGCGGCGAAAGAGATCAAAGGCCTGATCGAAGACTCGGTCAGCCGCGTCGATATGGGCTCCGTGCTGGTGGAAAGCGCCGGGGAAACCATGGGTGACATCGTCAACGCCGTCACCCGCGTGACCGACATCATGGGCGAAATCGCCTCGGCGTCGGACGAGCAGAGCCGCGGTATCGATCAGGTTGGCCAGGCGGTAGCGGAAATGGACCGCGTGACCCAGCAGAACGCCTCGTTGGTGGAAGAATCCGCCTCGGCGGCGGCGGCGCTGGAAGAACAGGCCAGCATGCTGACCCAGTCGGTAGCGGTATTCCGCCTGAGGTCGGAAGGCCAGGAAGAGTTTAAAGCGCCTGTCACCAGCAAGGCGACGGTAACACCGGTAATCAATCATAAGAAAATGAACGCCAGCGATCTGCAGGATAACTGGGAAACGTTCTGACCGGTATCGGGCCTCTCTCGCAGAGGCCCTTTTCCCTACGTAGGCCGGTCGCCGGCCGGCTGCAAGGAGGTTCACAGTGTTTAACCGAATCCGTATCTCTACCAGCTTGTTCCTGTTGTTGATGACCTTCTGCGTTCTGCAGTTGGCCAGCAGCGGCCTGTCGTATTCCGCGTTTCGCTCCGATAACCACAACCTCGACATCATCACCCTCGGCAGCCAGCAGCGCGATTCGCTCAGCCTGAGCTGGGTGTCGCTGTTGCAGGCGCGCAATACGCTGAACCGCGCCGGCACCCGCGCGGCGCTGAAACTGCCGCAGGAGCAGGTGAACGAATTGATGAGCAGCGCCCGCAGTTCGCTGCAGAAGGCCGATCTCTATTTCAATCAGTTTATGGCGGTTGAACGCAGCAGTGAACAGCAGAACCAGCAGACGGCCACCACCAAGGCCAGCTACGAGCGGCTGCGCGGTGCGCTGCGTGAGCTGATCGGTTTCCTGGAAAAGGGCGAGCTGCAGGCGTTTATGGATCAGCCGACGCAGAAAACCCAGGACCTGTTTGAGGCTGACTTCGTGCAGTACCTGCAGTTGGTCAACGGCGACATCAGCGAGGCCAGAGACGCCAACCAGTTCTCCTTCACGCTGGCGGGCCTGATGCTGGCGGGGGCGGTATTGATGCTGATCGTGGTGACCGGCAGCGCCATGTGGTGGTTGCGCACCATGTTGGTACAACCGCTGAACCAAATCCGCAGCCACTTTGAACGCATCGCCGCCGGCGATTTGGCGACGCCGATTCAGGTGTACGGCCGCAATGAAATCAGCATGCTGTTCGCCAGCCTGCAACGCACGCAGCAGTCACTGATTGGCACCGTCGGCGCGGTGCGCGACGGTGCGGAGTCGATTCTGATCGGCCTGCAGGAGATAGCCGAAGGCAATAACGATCTCTCTTCCCGTACCGAGCAGCAGGCCGCTTCGCTGGAAGAAACCGCCGCCAGCATGGAACAGCTGACCGCGACGGTGAAACAGAACGCCGACAATGCGCGGCAGGCCTCTCAGCTGGCGCGCGACGCTTCGGCCACCGCGGCCAAGGGCGGCGAACTGGCCGGGGACGTGGTCACCACCATGCACGATATCGCCAACAGCTCGCAGAAAATCGGCGCCATCACCAGCGTGATCGACGGCATCGCCTTCCAGACCAACATTCTGGCGCTCAATGCGGCGGTGGAAGCGGCGCGCGCCGGTGAACAGGGGCGCGGTTTCGCCGTGGTCGCCGGCGAAGTGCGCAACCTGGCGAGCCGCAGCGCGCAGGCGGCGAAAGAGATCAAGCTGCTGATCGACGAATCGGTCAGCCGCGTCAAACACGGCTCGGTGCTGGTGGAAAATTCCGGCGCCACCATGCAGGACATCGTGCGTTCGGTGACGCGCGTCACCGACATCATGGGCGAGATCGCGTCGGCTTCGGATGAACAGAGCCGCGGCATCGAGCAGGTGACGCAGGCGGTGACCCAGATGGACCAGGTTACCCAGCAGAACGCCGCGCTGGTGGAAGAGTCCGCTTCTGCCGCCACCGCGCTGGAAGAGCAGGCCATTACCCTGGCCGACGCGGTCGCGGTATTCCGTCTGGCGGACGATAACTTCGTCGCGCCAGGTAACAGCAACAACGCAGTTTCACCCGTGGTAAAGGAAGCCCAAGATTGTCAAACCGCATAAGCAGCACGTTTTACTCCGGTGAGGCGGCATGAAACAGGCGCCGTCAACTTCTAACCGGGATACTGCGTCGATGTTGACGCAAATGGTGCAGCGCCTGCCGCTGTCGGACGTGCATTTTCGCCGTATCAGCCAGTTGATTTATCAACGCGCCGGCATCGTGCTGGCGGAGCATAAGCGCGAGATGGTTTACAACCGCCTGGTGCGCCGGTTGCGGCTGTTGGGATTGCACGATTTCGGCGATTACCTGGCGCTGCTGGAAAGCGATCCGAACAGCGCGGAGTGGCAGGCGTTCATCAACGCGCTGACCACCAACCTGACGGCATTTTTCCGCGAGGCGCATCACTTCCCGATCCTGGCGGAGCATGCGCGCTCG
Organism: Serratia sp. PGPR-27; assembly: GCF_022678525.1. NCBI lineage: Bacteria > Pseudomonadati > Pseudomonadota > Gammaproteobacteria > Enterobacterales > Yersiniaceae > Serratia > Serratia sp. PGPR-27. Next base: position 12,644 of record NZ_JALBYS010000048.1, read on the forward strand.
CGGCCGAACGGCTACAGCGTCTGGAGCACCGCGGCCTCGACCGGCGAAGAGCCGTATTCGATCGCCATCACGCTGAGCGATGCCCTGGGGCAGCGGGCCGGCAGTTGCCAGGTCTGGGCCAGCGACATCGATACGCAGGTACTGGAAAAAGCGGAGGCGGGCGTTTACCGCCAGGAAGATCTGCGCACCCTGACGCCGACCCAAATGCAGCGCTATTTTCTGCGCGGCACCGGTCCGCATCAGGGGCTGGTGCGCGTGCGGCCGGAGTTGGCGGCGCGAGTGAACTTTCAGCCGCTGAATCTGCTGGCGCCGGAGTGGGCGCTGCCGGGGCAATTCGACGCCATTTTTTGCCGCAACGTCATGATCTATTTCGATAAGGCGACGCAGGAGCGCATCCTGCGCCGCTTCGTTCCCTTGCTTAAGCCGGGGGGGCTGATGTTCGCCGGCCACTCCGAGAATTTCAGCCAGATCAGCCGGGATTTCTACTTGCGTGGGCAGACCGTGTATGGGCTGACCAAGGAGAGGTAATGAGTAAAATCAGAGTGTTATGCGTAGACGATTCGGCACTGATGCGCCAGCTGATGACGGAAATCGTGAACGGCCATCCCGACATGGAAATGGTGGCGACCGCGCCGGATCCGCTGGTGGCGCGCGATCTGATCAAAAAATTTAATCCTCACGTGCTGACGCTGGACGTCGAGATGCCGCGCATGGACGGGCTGGATTTCCTCGAGAAGCTGATGCGCCTGCGGCCGATGCCGGTGGTTATGGTCTCTTCGCTGACCGGCAAAGGCTCGGAAATCACGCTGCGCGCGCTGGAACTGGGCGCGGTGGATTTCGTCACCAAACCGCAACTCGGCATTCGCGAGGGCATGTTGGCCTACAGCGAGCTGATTGCCGAGAAGATCCGCACCGCGGCCAGAGCGCGCCTGCCTCAGCGCTCCAGCAGCCCGGCGCCGGCGATCCTCAGCCATGCGCCGCTGCTGAGCAGTGAAAAACTGATTGCCATCGGCGCCTCCACCGGCGGCACGGAAGCGATCCGCCAGGTGCTGCAGCCGCTGCCGGCTACCAGCCCGGCGCTGCTGATCACCCAGCACATGCCGCCGGGTTTCACCCGTTCGTTCGCCGAGCGGCTGAACAAGCTGTGCCAGATCACGGTGAAAGAAGCGGAGGACGGCGAGCGCGTGCTGCCGGGCCACGCTTACATCGCCCCGGGGGACCGCCATCTGGAGCTGACGCGCAGCGGCGCCAACTATCAGGTGAAGCTGCATGACGGCCCGGCGGTCAACCGCCATCGCCCCTCGGTCGACGTGCTGTTCCGCTCGGTGGCGCAATACGCCGGCCGCAATGCGGTGGGGGTGATCCTCACCGGCATGGGCAACGACGGTGCGGCGGGGATGCTGGAGATGCACCGCGCCGGGGCCTATACCCTGGCGCAGAACGAGGCGAGCTGCGTGGTGTTCGGCATGCCGCGCGAGGCGATCGCCAGCGGCGGCGTCAGCGAAGTGGTCGAGCTGGACAGGATGAGCCAGCGCATGCTGGCGCAGATCGCCGGCGGCCAGGCATTGCGCATTTGATTTCAGTCCGCAGGGTCTTCCCGGCGGCGATATGACCCAGGTTAGCCGTGCGGCGGCCTGCGGTTTTGCATCATTAAACGGTTAACTATTTCAGGAGTAACAATGGCAGACAAGAACCTCAGATTTCTGGTTGTGGACGATTTTTCCACCATGCGCCGCATCGTCAGAAATTTGCTCAAAGAGCTGGGCTTCAACAACGTCGAAGAAGCTGAAGACGGCGCGGATGCGCTGAACAAGCTGCGCGCCGGCGGTTTCGACTTCGTGGTGTCCGACTGGAACATGCCGAACATGGACGGGCTTGAGCTGTTGCAAACCATCCGCGCCGACAGCGCGCTGGCCGCGATGCCGGTACTGATGGTGACCGCGGAAGCCAAGAAAGAAAATATCATCGCGGCGGCGCAGGCCGGCGCCAGCGGTTATGTAGTAAAACCATTTACGGCGGCAACGCTGGAAGAAAAGCTCAACAAGATTTTTGAAAAATTGGGCATGTAAGGAGAGGGCGATGAGAGACATTCCAATGCCTGCCAGCGATGCAGCGACCGCGGGAGAGATCATCTCCCGCATCGGCCAACTGACCCGAATGCTGCGCGACAGCATGCGCGAACTGGGGCTCGATCAGGCGATCGCCCAGGCGGCAGAGGCGATCCCGGATGCGCGCGACCGTCTTGACTATGTCGTAACCATGACGGCGCAGGCGGCGGAACGGGCGTTGAACTGCGTAGAGGCGGCGCAACCGCGCCAGGCGGAGCTGGAATCCGGCGCCAACGCGTTGAAAGGGCGCTGGGACGAGTGGTTCGCCAATCCCATCGAACTGGACGACGCGCGTTCTCTGGTCAACGACACGCGCCAGTATCTGGATCAGGTGCCGGGCCATACGGCTTTCACCAACGCCCAGCTGCTGGAGATCATGATGGCGCAGGACTTCCAGGATCTGACCGGTCAGGTGATCAAGCGCATGATGGACGTGGTACAGGAGATCGAAAAGCAGCTGCTGATGGTGCTGATGGAAAACATGCCGGAGCAGCCGGTGAAGGAAAAACGGCCGAACGACAGCCTGCTGAACGGCCCGCAGCTCGACCAGAACGGCGTCGGCGTGATCGCCAATCAGGCGCAGGTCGACGATCTGCTCGACAGCCTCGGTTTCTGAGGCCTTTCGGGGCGCGCGCCGGCGCGCCCCGACCCCCCCCCCCCCCGACAACAAGCCACGTCGTTTTGGTCTCATCCCCTAAATAACCCGCCTTTTTCCCCGTTGTTCCCCCAATGACATCGCCAATTTTTTGGCATGCTGACCGCCATTCTTTACCCTCCCGACACAGGAACGGCGTTTCGTGGCTGAAGACAGCGATCTGGAAAAAAGCGAGGCCCCCACGCCCCACAGGCTGGAAAAGGCGCGTGAAGACGGCCAGATCCCGCGCTCGCGCGAGCTGACCTCGGTACTGATGCTGCTCTCGGGCCTGGCGATTATCCTGATGTCCGGCAGCAACATGGCGCAACAGCTGGCGGCGATGCTCACGCAAGGTCTGAACTTCGATCACGGCATGGTCAGCAACGATAAACAGATGCTGCGCCAATTGGGCATGCTGCTGCGCCAGGCGGTGCTGGCGCTGCTGCCGATCATGGCGGGGCTGGTGCTGGTGGCGCTCGCCGCGCCGATGCTGTTGGGGGGCATCTTGTTCAGCGGCAAGTCGATCAAGTTCGATTTGAAGCGGCTGAACCCGCTATCCGGGTTGAAGCGCATCTTTTCCAGCCAGGTGCTGGCCGAGCTGCTGAAAGGGATCCTGAAAGCGACGCTGGTCGGTTGGGTGACTGGCCTCTATCTGTGGCACAACTGGGCGGCGATGCTGCATCTGATGACCCAGCAGCCGCTCGATGCGCTGGGCAACGCGCTGCAGATGATTCTGTTCTGCGGTTTTCTGGTGGTGCTGGGGTTGACGCCGATGGTGGCGTTCGACGTGTTTTATCAGCTGTGGAGTCACTTCAAGAAGCTGAAGATGACCAAGCAGGATATTCGCGACGAGTTCAAAGACCAGGAAGGGGACCCGCACGTCAAGGGACGCATTCGTCAGCAGCAGCGGGCGATCGCCCGGCGCCGCATGATGGCCGACGTGCCCAAGGCGGACGTGATCGTCACCAACCCGACGCACTACGCCGTCGCGTTGCAGTACAACGACAAAAAAATGAGTGCGCCGAAAGTGCTGGCCAAAGGGGCCGGCGAAATCGCCTTGCGCATTCGCGAACTCGGTGCGGAACACCGCATCCCGATGCTGGAGGCGCCGCCGCTGGCGCGCGCGCTGTATCGGCACAGCGAGATCGGCCAGCATATTCCGGCCACCCTGTATGCCGCGGTCGCCGAGGTGCTGGCCTGGGTGTACCAGCTGCGCCGCTGGCGGCGCGAGGGCGGCCTGATCCCGAAAAAACCTGAACGTTTACCGGTGCCGGAAGCACTGGATTTTGCAAAAGAGAGTGACTCTGATGGCTAATTTGGCCTCCCTGCTTCGTTTGCCGGGCAATTTTAAAGATACGCAGTGGCAGGTGTTGGCCGGCCCGGTGCTGATCCTGCTGATCCTGTCGATGATGGTGTTGCCGTTGCCGGCGTTTATCCTCGACCTGCTGTTTACCTTCAACATCGCGCTGTCGATCATGGTGCTGCTGGTGGCGATGTTCACCCAGCGCACGCTCGAATTCGCCGCCTTCCCGACCATCCTGCTGTTCTCCACATTGCTGCGTTTGTCGCTCAACGTCGCGTCGACACGCATCATCTTGCTGGAGGGGCACACCGGCTCCGCCGCCGCCGGCCGCGTGGTGGAAGCCTTCGGCCACTTCCTGGTGGGGGGCAACTTCGCCATCGGCATCGTGGTGTTCATCATCCTGGTGCTGATTAACTTTATGGTCATCACCAAAGGTGCGGGGCGTATCGCCGAAGTGGGCGCGCGTTTCGTGCTGGACGGCATGCCGGGCAAACAGATGGCGATTGACGCCGATCTGAACGCCGGCCTGATCGGTGAAGACGAAGCGAAGAAACGCCGCGCCGAAGTGACCCAGGAGGCCGACTTTTACGGCTCGATGGACGGCGCCAGTAAATTCGTGCGCGGCGACGCCATCGCCGGCCTGATGATCATGGTGCTGAACGTAGTCGGCGGCCTGTTGGTCGGCGTGGTGCAACACGGCATGGAGCTGGGGGCGGCGGCGGAAAGCTATACGCTGCTGACCATCGGTGACGGCCTGGTGGCGCAGATCCCGGCATTGGTGATCTCCACCGCCGCCGGCGTCATCGTCACCCGCGTCGCGACCGATCAGGACGTCGGCGAGCAGATGGTGGGCCAGCTGTTCAACAATCCGCGCGTGATGCTGCTGAGCGCCGGGGTGCTGGGGCTGCTGGGCCTGGTGCCGGGCATGCCGAACCTGGTGTTCCTGCTGTTTACCGCGGCTCTGTTGGGCCTCGCCTGGTGGCTGCGCGGCCGTGAACAACAGGCGCCGAAAACGGTGGAAGATCCGGTGATGCCGGAGAATCCGCAGGCCGCCGAAGCCAGCTGGGCCGACGTGCAGTTGGAAGATCCGCTGGGGATGGAGGTGGGCTACCGGCTGATTCCGATGGTCGATTTTCAGCAGAACGGCGAACTGCTGGGCCGTATCCGCGGCATCCGCAAGAAATTCGCCCAGGACATGGGCTATCTGCCGCCGGTGGTGCACATTCGCGACAACCTGGAACTGCCGCCTGCCAGCTACCGTATCCTGATGAAAGGCGTCGAGATCGGCAGCGGTGAAGCGCAGCCGGGCCGCTGGCTGGCGATCAACCCCGGCAATGCCGTAGGCGAGCTGGCGGGAGACAAAACCGTCGATCCGGCCTTTGGGCTCGAGGCGGTATGGATCGACAGCGCCTTGCGCGAGCAGGCGCAGATCCAGGGCTTTACCGTGGTGGAGGCCAGCACCGTGGTGGCGACACACCTCAATCACCTGATCGGCCAGTTCGCCAGCGAGCTGTTTGGCCGCCAGGAGACCCAACAGCTGCTGGATCGCGTGTCGCAGGAGATGCCGAAGCTGACCGAAGACTTCGTGCCGGGCGTGGTGTCGCTGACGACGCTGCACAAAGTGCTGCAAAATCTGCTCGCCGAGCGCGTTTCCATTCGCGATATGCGCACCATCGTCGAAACGCTGGCGGAACACGCCCCGGCGCAGAGCGATCCTTATGAATTGACCACCGTGGTGCGAGTGGCGCTAGGCAGGGCGATCACGCAGCAGTGGTTCCCGGGCAACGGCGAGATTCAGGTTATCGGCCTGGATACCCAGTTAGAGCGTCTGTTGCTGCAGGCGTTGCAGGGCGGCGGCGGCCTGGAGCCGGGGCTGGCCGATCGTCTGTTGGATCAGGCACGCCAGGCGTTGCAGCGGCAAGAAATGCTCAGCGCGCCGCCGGTGCTGCTGGTCAACCATGCGCTGCGGGCCTTGCTGGCGCGCTTCCTGCGTCGCAGCCTGCCGCAGATCGTGGTGCTGTCCAATCTGGAGATTAACGACGATCGCCAGATTCGCATGACCTCGACCATCGGAGCGGCCTGATGAAACGCTGTCTGTTCGTATTTTGTTTGCTGGCTCCGCTCGCCGCCGGCGCGGTGTCCGGCTCCTGGGTGGCTGAAGGGGCGGGGGGCACGCTGGAACAGGGCGGGATGCGCGATGAATCCGCCGCTTTGCGGCCGCCGAACGCGCTGCCGGACGCCAACGCGCGCATCACCAGCGTCAGCTGGCGCTACCGTTTGCTGGGGCCGGAACCGGTGGGCCTGCAGGCCCAGCTCTGCACGGTAAACCGCTGCATTCCACTGGGCGGCGGCAGCGGCAGCAGCAATGGTCTGCAGGGCGAACCGGCCAATGCGGAATTGCGCTTTGTCTATTACGTGCAGTCGCAAGGCGGGCTGAATCCGCCGCTGCGGGTGATTGGCAATCAGGTGATCGTCAATTATCAGTAACATCAGGCCAGAATTTGCAGGCCGTTGCGTTCCACCAGCGTCAGCAGTTTCATCGCGGCGGAGTTCGGTTGCGCTTCGCCGCGCTCCCATTTCTGCACCGCTTTTTTGCTGACGTTGAGATACAGCGCAAACACCGGCTGACTGACGTTTTCCCGTTCGCGCAGCGCGCGGATCTCGGCCGGCCCGAACTGTTTCACCGGCCGCAGACACAGCATGTCGAAGGTGCGCATGGTCACGTCATCGACGAAACCGGCGCGATGCAGGCCCTGAACTTCCTGGTGGATCTCGGCAAGAATTTTACTCATCGCTTAGCCTCCGTAATTCCTTGTTGTTGACCAGCTGGTAGAGTCTGAATGGCGAATAATCCAGATACAGCGCAGCCAGATGTTTCAATCCTTGTAACTCATCCTCACTGATGTTTTCTCTCTCACTTTTGGCAAAGCCGCGCATAAAAAACAGGCGGTCTTCATCGCGAAAAACGATCAGTACCCGATAGCCGCCACGTTTGCCCGCACCAGCCCGAGCGATGCGCTTTTTGTATACGCAACCGCCAAGATTGGCATCGTACAGCTGATGTTGCATCTCTCGCGCCGCTTTCACTATCGTGGCGTCGCTAATGCGCTCGCGTGCGGCAAAACCCTGAAAGGTTTTGGTGAGATAAATGTCGGCCATTCGCTCTCCCTGCGAATCTATACCCTCTAAGGGTATATTTCAAGTGGTTTAAAAATAACCACAGGGTGACAAGAGGCCAAAGAGAAAGAAACAGCCAAATTCACGCCATGCGCAGCCTGACGCAAAGCCTTAAGTGAATTCAAAGAGTGATAGGGAGAAAATGCGACGGGATGCGCAGAAGCCGGTGAACGCATGCCCGGTGATAGGCTCACCGGGCAAATGAGTCAGGTCAAACGCCGATTTTTCTGCCGAGCAGGCTGCCGGCGTGCGACTGGCCGTCCGGGCCATACAGCGATTTGTTGTTTTTACTGAGGATGGCCAGCGCCTGAGCGTTATGGTCGATCTGCTGATTGAGCAGCAGACCGTTGTGCTGGTTCTTTTCGCGCAGCGTTTGGCTCAGCAATTGAACGCGCTGCCAACGATCGGCCAGGGGCGCTTGGCTGGCATAGGGCGCGCGTTGCCCGCAGGTTTTTTCCTGCCCCAGGCGCTGTTGCTCGAGATAAGCGACCGTCGCCAGCAGTTGGCTTTTGGCATCGGTGACGCGCTGCAAGGCCACGCCCGGCAACTGGCCGGAGCACAGCAAGTCGTGCTCTTCCTCCAGCACACCATTGAGCGCCTGCAGCGTTTCCAACAGTTTATCCAGCAGTTGTGCCAGCTTTTCCATAGTAATGACTTATCCTTTACCGCTATTCGCCGCGCGCTGTCAGTCGCGTCCGGCGATCCATTGAACATCGCTCTGCGCGTCTTGCAGCAGCGCATCGGCGATTTTGCCGGCGTCCATCTTCAGTTCACCGTTGCGGATCGCCTGTTTGATGGCCTCGACCCGACCCATATCGATATCCTGGGTGCCCGGCTGCATCAGGCGCGCCTGCGCCTCGCTCAGTTTGACCTGCGTGCCGCTGACGGCGGTTTCGGCCACGGCGGCCTTGCGCGGCTGGAGCGGGTTGTCGGCCGGGGTTTCACGCGGTTGCACAGTGGAAACCGGCTGTAACCGCTGGGTGCGATCGATACTCATGGTCCATCTCCGTTTACGCCGTCGCCGCTCGCGGGCGACGACGCTGCAATGAAAGTGTTGCGGCCCTGGTGGCCAATAAAATGCTGCTTGATTTGTCTTATCGGCAAGGTTGGCGGAACCTTTACTTTTTTATAACGTAATGCGGATCGCGCCGTCGTCCCCGACCACGCCGCTGACGATCTGCCCGGAGGCCATGCGTACCCGCACGCTGTCTTCGGCGGCGGCGTTGTTCATCGCCTTACCCGCACCGCTGATGCTGAATCCTTCGCCCTGTGCGTTGACCTGCACCGGTTGCCCAGCCTTGATAATCCAGGCGCGGCGCAGCATGGCGAGGGTCAGCGGCTGACCGGGGCTGATGTTGCGCAGGCTGACGGCGCCTAACGCTTTGCCCGCTTCGGTCAGCGCGCGCGGCGGAAGGGTATCGAGCCGGCCCTGTTTCAACGCCAGATCCGCCGCCGTCAACCGGCTGCCGGCGCTGATGCCGCGCGCCGAAACGAGATAGCGGCCGAACACCTGCACCTGCGTCTGGATAAAACGCCGCTCCTGGCCACAGCGCGCCGAAATGCTGACGTTGCCGCCGATCCGCGCGTTGGGCGACAGCGACAGCTGCGGCAGTTCGCAAGCGGGCCATTGGTTCGGCGGCGTGCGCACCCGCACTTTTACCTGTACCGGTTCGCCGCTGAACTTGCCTTGGATGAAGCTTTCGATTTGCGTCGCCAGATCGTCGGCGCGCGCGTTCAGACTGCACAGCAGGCCGATAAGCAGCAGCATTTTACCTTTCATCGTCATCTTCTCAAGCTTCATCGGGATACGCGTAAGTGTACCCGCAGCGCGCGCAGGCTAAGCAGATAAATAGCGCCCCATTTTGCGTTTATTCCCGCGATAGGGTGGCGCAGGGGGCGTTTATGCTGTCGACTCCAAATTCTAACCTCGCGGAGGGAGCATGCTCGACAAACTGGACGCGGCTCTGCGCTTTGGCCAAGAGGCGCTGAACTTGCGCGCCCAGCGGCAGGAAATTCTGGCCGCCAACATCGCCAACGCAGACACACCGGGTTATCAGGCGCGAGATATCGATTTCGCCAGACAATTGAACAAAGTACTGGAGCAGGGGCGCGTCAGCGGCAACGGCATGGCGCTGAACCTGACGGCGGCGCGCCACATCCCGGCGCAGACCCTGCAGCCGCCACAGCTTGATCTGCTGTTCCGAGTGCCGGACCAGCCGTCGATGGACGGCAATACGGTGGACATGGATCGCGAACGCACCAACTTTGCCGATAACAGCTTGAAATATCAGACCGACCTGACGCTGCTCAACGGGCAGATCAAAGGGATGATGTCCGTGCTGCAACAAGGATAAGGCGCATGTCTTTACTGAATATTTTTGATATCTCCGGCTCGGCGTTATCGGCGCAATCCCAGCGCATGAACGTCAGCGCCAGCAACATGGCCAACGCCGACAGCGTGACCGGCCCGGACGGTGAACCTTACCGCGCCAAGCAGGTGGTGTTCCAGGTCGCGGCGGCGCCAGGGCAGCCGACCGGCGGCGTGCGCGTCGCCCAGGTGGTGGACGATCCGGCGCCCGAGCGCCTGGTGTATCAGCCGGGCAACCCGCTGGCGGACGCCAAGGGGTATGTGCGCATGCCGAACGTCGACGTGGTGGGGGAAATGGTCAACACCATCTCCGCTTCCCGCAGCTACCAGGCCAACGTCGAGGTGCTCAACACCACCAAGTCGATGATGATGAAAACCCTGACGCTGGGTCAGTAACCGGAGATTTCCATGGCTATCGCCGCAACCACCAACGAGTCGTTGGACAACACCGTCATCGGTAACAACAGCAAGACCACCAACAGCCAGGATCTGCACAACAGCTTCCTGACGCTGCTGGTCGCGCAGTTGAAAAACCAGGATCCGACCAATCCGATGCAGAACAACGAGCTGACGTCGCAGCTGGCGCAGATCAACACCGTTCAGGGTATCGAAAAGCTTAACACCACGCTGGGGTCGATCTCCGGCCAGATCAACAGCAACCAGTCGCTGCAGGCCACTGCGCTGATCGGTCACGGCGTGATGGTGCCGGGCAACAATATTCTGGTCGGCAGCAAGGACGGCAAGGTCAGCACCACGCCGTTCGGCGTGGAACTGGAGCGCGCCGCCGATCAGGTGACCGCCACCATCACCAACGCCAGCGGGCAGGTGGTGCGCACCATTGAAATTGGCGGCCTGACCGCCGGCGTGCACGCCTTCACCTGGGACGGCTCGCTGGATGACGGCTCCACCGCGCCCGACGGCGCCTACAAAGTGGCGATTAACGCCAAAGGCAACGGCGAGCAGCTGGTGGCGCGCAGCCTGCACTTCGGGCTGGTGAACGGCGTGATCCGCGACGGCAACGGCGCCAAGCTGGATCTCGGCCTGGCGGGCAACGCCACCCTGGAAGACGTGCGACAGATCTTATAACCCTAAGCATCAGGCTCAATCGGACGATAGCCTGACCACTATTCGGAGAATAACATGGCCTTTTCTCAGGCAGTCAGCGGCTTGAACGCGGCAGCAACCAACCTGGACGTGATCGGTAACAACATCGCCAACTCCGCGACCGCGGGCTTCAAATCCGGCAGCGTCTCCTTTGCCGACATGTTCGCCGGTTCGCAGGTCGGGCTGGGCGTCAAAGTGTCCGGCATCACCCAGAACTTCAAGGGCGGCACCACCACCGGCACCAGCCGCGCGCTGGATGTGGCCATCAACGGCAACGGCTTTTTCCGCATGCAGGATAAAGACGGCGGCATCTTCTATACCCGCAACGGCCAGTTCAAACTGGACGAGAACCGCAACCTGACCAACATGCAGGGCCTGCAGCTGACCGGTTACCCGGCGGCCGGTTCCCCACCGACCATCCAGCAGGGCGCCAACCCGGTGCCGCTGAGCATTCCCGAAGGCATGATGAACGCCAAGGCGTCCACCTCCGGCGAGATGGTGGCCAACCTGAAGTCCACCCATAAAGTGCCGGAGAACAAGACCTTCGATCCGACCAAACAGGACAGCTACAACTACGTCAACACCATCACCGCCTACGACTCGCTGGGCAACGCGCACAACATCAACGCCTACTTCGTGAAGACAGCGGACAACAAGTGGCAGGTCTATACCCAGGACGGCAGCGCGGCGCCGGTTGATGCCGGCACCATGGAGTTCAGCACCAGCGGCAATCTGGTGAAAACCACCAGCACCAACGGCGCGCCAGGCGAGTTCAGCATGGTGATCCCGATGGCCGCCAAAGACGGCGCGCCGGCGCAAAACTTCACCCTGAGCTTCGCCGGCAGCATGCAGCAGAACGTAGGCAGCGACTCGGTGAGCAAGGTGGCGCAGGACGGCTATGCCGCCGGTGAATACACCAACTTCCAAATTAACAACGATGGCACCGTCGTTGGGATCTACTCCAACCAGCAGACTCAGGTGCTGGGCCAGATCGTCATGGCCAACTTCTCCAACCCGGAAGGGCTGGCGTCGCAGGGCGATAACGTTTGGCAGGAAACCGGCGCGTCCGGCCAGCCACGCGTTGGTCTGTCGGGCGGCGGCGGCTTCGGCAAGCTGACCAGCGGCGCGCTGGAGTCATCCAACGTCGATCTGAGCCAGGAGCTGGTGAACATGATCGTCGCACAGCGTAACTACCAGTCCAACGCCCAGACCATCAAGACGCAGGACTCCATCCTGCAGACGCTGGTTAGCCTGCGCTGATAGGGCCGAGTTATGGATCACGCGATTTATACCGCGATGGGCGCGGCGCGCCAAACGCTGGAACAGCAATCCATTACCGCCAACAACCTGGCCAATGCGTCGACGCCGGGCTTTCGCGCCCAGCTTGCCGCGTTGCGCGCGGTGCCGGTCGACGGTCCGAGCCTGGCGACCCGCACCTTGGTGACTGCCTCGACGCCGGGCGCCGACATGAGCCAGGGCGCGCTGAACTACACGGCGCGCCCGCTGGACGTGGCGCTGCAGCAGGATGGTTTTTTGGCGGTGAGCCTGCCGGGCGGCGGTGAGGCTTACACCCGCAACGGCAACATTCAGATTTCCTCCACCGGGCAGTTGACGGTGCAGGGATTGCCGGTGATGGGCGACGGCGGGCCGATCGAGGTGCCGCCGTCGGCGGAGATCACCATCGCGGCCGACGGCACCATTTCGGCGCTTAACGCCGGCGATCCGCCGAACACCATCGCGCAGATTGGCCGCCTGAAGCTGGTGAAGGCCGATGCGCGCGAAGTGATGCGCGGTGACGACGGGCTGTTCCGCCTGACGCCGGAAACCCAACAGCAGCGCGGCAATCAGTTGCAAAACGATCCGCAGGTGCGAGTGATGCCGGGCGTGCTGGAGGGCAGCAACGTCAAACCGATGGAGACCATGGTCGACATGATCGCCAACGCCCGCCGTTTTGAAATGCAAATGAAGGTCATCCACAGCGTGGATGAAAACGAACAGCGTGCCAACTCACTGCTCTCAGTGAGCTAAGCAGCAAGGAAATAACCGATGATTCCATCCTTATGGATTGCCAAAACCGGTCTGGACGCGCAGCAGACCAACATGGACGTGATCGCCAACAACCTGGCGAACGTCAGCACCAACGGCTTCAAGCGCCAGCGTGCGGTATTTGAAGATCTGCTGTACCAGACCATGCGTCAGCCGGGCGCGCAGTCTTCCGAGCAGACTACGCTGCCTTCCGGTCTGCAGATCGGCACCGGCGTGCGTCCGGTGGCGACCGAGCGCCTGCACAGCCAGGGCAACCTGTCGCAGACCAACAACAGCAAAGACGTCGCCATCAAGGGGCAGGGTTTCTTCCAGGTGATGCTGCCGGACGGCACCCAGGCCTACACCCGCGACGGGTCGTTCCAGATCGATCAGAACGGCCAGCTGGTCACCTCCAGCGGTTTCCAGGTGCAGCCGGCGATCACCATTCCGGCGAACGCGCTGTCCATCACCGTCGGCCGCGACGGCATCGTCAGCGTCACCCAGCAGGGGCAGACCGCCGCTCAGCAGGTGGGCCAACTGACGCTGACGACCTTTGTCAACGACAGCGGTCTGGAGAGCGTGGGCGAGAACCTGTATCAGGAAACCGAAAGCTCGGGCGCGCCGAACGAGAGCACGCCGGGGCTGAACGGCGCCGGTCTGCTGTATCAGGGCTACGTGGAGACCTCCAACGTTAACGTGGCGGAAGAGCTGGTCAACATGATCCAGACTCAGCGCGCTTACGAGATCAACAGCAAAGCGGTATCGACCTCCGATCAGATGCTGCAAAAGCTGACGCAACTGTAATCTGTCCTTGACGGGCCCGGCATGCCGCGCCCGTCATTCTCTTTCGTGAAACAAAGGCGATACCCGTGGTAACCACATATTCGATGGCAATCCTGCCGCGGCAGGGACAACGCTGGCTGGCGGGAATGGTGATGCTGACGCTGAGCGGCTGCGCTTATATTCCGCACAAACCGCTGGTGGACGGCGCGACCACGGCGCAGCCCGCGCCGGCCAGCGCGCCGATGCCGAACGGCTCAATCTTCCAGACGGTGCAGCCGATGAACTACGGCTATCAGCCGCTGTTCGAAGACCGCCGGCCGCGCAACGTCGGCGACACCCTGACCATCGTGCTGCAGGAAAACGTCAGCGCCAGCAAAAGCTCCTCCGCCAACGCCAGCCGCAACGGCGCCAGCAAGTTCGGCGTCGCCACCTCGCCGCGTTACCTCGACGGCCTGTTGGGCAATGCGCGCGCCGATATGGACATTTCCGGCGACAGCACCTTCGGCGGCAAGGGCGGCGCCAACGCCAACAACACCTTCAACGGCACCATTACGGTGACGGTCAACCAGGTACTGGCCAACGGCAACCTGCACGTGGTGGGGGAAAAGCAGATCGCCATCAACCAGGGCACCGAATTTATCCGCTTCTCCGGCGTCGTCAACCCGCGCACCATCAGCGGCAACAACTCGGTGACCTCGACGCAGGTGGCGGACGCGCGTATCGAATACGTCGGCAATGGCTATATCAACGAAGCGCAGACCATGGGCTGGCTGCAGCGCTTCTTCTTAAATGTTTCACCGTTCTAAGGATTGACTGATGCTGAAAAAATGGTTTATCGCGCTGTGCGTCGGGCTGGTGTGCTTGCCGGCGGCGGCGGAGCGCATCCGCGATCTGGTGACGGTGCAGGGCGTGCGAGACAACGCCCTGATCGGCTACGGCCTGGTGGTGGGGTTGGACGGCTCCGGCGACCAGACCATGCAGACGCCGTTTACCACTCAAAGCCTGAGCAACATGCTGTCGCAGCTGGGCATCACCGTGCCGCCGGGCACCAACATGCAGCTGAAAAACGTGGCGGCGGTGATGGTGACCGCCAAACTGCCGCCGTTCTCGCGCGCCGGGCAGAATATCGACGTGGTGGTTTCTTCGATGGGCAACGCCAAGAGCCTGCGTGGCGGCACCCTGCTGATGACGCCGCTCAAAGGCGTGGATAACCAGGTTTATGCGCTGGCGCAGGGCAACGTGCTGGTGGGCGGCGCGGGCGCGGCGGCCGGCGGCAGCAGCGTGCAGGTCAACCAGTTGGCGGGCGGGCGCATCAGCAACGGCGCCACCATCGAACGCGAGCTGCCGACCACCTTCGGCAGCGGCGGGGTGCTTAACCTGCAGCTGAACGACGAAGATTTCACGCTGGCGCAGCAGATCAGCGACGCCATCAACCGCCAACGCGGCGGCGGCACCGCGACGCCGCTCGACGCCCGCACCATTCAGGTGCTGGTGCCGCAGGGCAACAGCTCTCAGGTGCGCTTCCTGGCGGAGATTCAAAACATCACCGTCAACGTCGGCGCGATGGACGCCAAGGTGATCATCAACTCGCGCACCGGGTCGGTGGTGATGAACCGCGATGTGATCCTCGATTCCTGCGCCGTCGCCCAGGGCAACCTGTCGGTGGTGGTCGATCGGCAGAACACCGTCAGCCAACCGACGACGCCGTTCGGCGGCGGCCAGACGGTGGTGACGCCTAACACCCAGATCTCGGTGCAACAGCAGGGCGGATCGCTGCAGAAGGTGAATGCCAGCGCCAACCTGAACAATGTGATCCGCGCGCTGAACGCGCTGGGTGCCACGCCGATCGATCTGATGTCGATCCTGCAGGCGATGCAGAGCGCCGGCTGCCTGCGCGCCAAGCTGGAAATCATCTGATGGCCGGCGATCTGATGGCGATGTCGGGCGCGGCCTATGACGCCCAGGCGCTGAACGGCCTGAAGTGCGACGCGGCGGCCGACCCGCAGGGCAACCTCAAGCAGGTGGCCCAGCAGGTGGAAGGCATGTTCGTGCAGATGATGCTGAAAAGCATGCGTTCCGCCTTGCCGCAGGACGGGGTGTTGAGCAGCGATCAAACGCGGCTCTATACCTCGATGTACGATCAGCAAATCGCCCAGCAGATGTCGCAAAAAGGGCTGGGGCTGGCCGACATGATGGTCAAGCAGATGAGCAACGCCAACGCGGTGCCGAGTGAAACCGCGGGCCTGTCGCCGATGGCGCTGGACAACGAGGTGCTGCAAACGCTGCCGAACCAGGCGCTGGAGCAGATGGTGCGCCGCGCGATGCCGAAAGCGCCGCCGGCCGCCGCGCCGCTGTCGCTCAACAACGGCAACTTCGTCGCCCGCCTGTCGATACCGGCGAAGGTCGCCAGCCAGCAGAGCGGCATTCCGCATCAGCTGATCGTCGCGCAGGCGGCGCTGGAGTCCGGCTGGGGGCAGCGCGAGATCCCGACCTCAGACGGCACGCCGAGCTACAACCTGTTCGGCATCAAGGCCGGCGGCAGCTGGAACGGGCCGGTAACGGAGATCACCACCACCGAGTTCGAACAGGGCGCGGCGAAGAAGGTGAAGGCGAAGTTCCGCGTTTACGGGTCGTACGTCGAGGCGATCGCCGATTACGTCAAACTGCTGACCAACAACCCGCGCTACGCCGACGTGGCCGCCGCGCGCAGCCCGGAACAGGCTGCGCATGCGCTGCAGCGCGCCGGCTATGCCACCGATCCGCAGTACGCCAGCAAGTTGGTCAGCGTGATTCAGCAGATGAAGAGCGCGGGGGAGCAGGCGGTGAAAGCTTACACCCACGATCTGAAAGACTTGTTCTAAATCCCCGTCATTCTTGACGCCGCAGCGGCGCCAATTATTTAGGGGATAGGCGGCAATGGAGGCTGGCTGGATGCTGACCACATTGCCGCTTTTTTTCCTCAAGTTCTTCTCATTTTTGCCGATAACCGAAACAGGCTGAGCGAACAGGCTCAGCAGCTCAATTAAGAACCCTGTGGGCCGCCGGCGCCGCAGCATAAGGAATTCCGATGTCCAATAGCTTAATCAATACCGCGATGAGCGGGCTGAATGCGGCTCAGGTGGCGCTCAGTACCGTCAGCAACAACATCTCCAACTACAACGTGGCGGGCTACAACCGCCAGACCGCGATCCTGGCGCAGAACGGCGGCATGGCCACCATGAGCGGCTTTATCGGCAACGGCGTGACCGTCACCAGCGTCAACCGCGAGTACAACCAGTTCATCACCAACCAGCTGCGCGGCGCACAAAGCGCGTTCGGGGCGCAAAATGCCTATTACGAGAAGATTTCACAGATCGACAACCTGTTGGCGAGCAAGACCAACCCGCTGTCGACCAACATGCAGGACTTTTTCACCAACCTGCAGAACCTGGTGAGCAACGCCGGTGACGACGCCGCGCGCCAGACGGTGCTGGGCAAGGCTAACGGCCTGGTGAACCAGTTCAACAACACTGATAAATTCCTGCGCGACATGGATAACGGCGTTAATCAACAGATCAGCGATACGGCGCAGCAGATCAACAGCTACGGCCAACAGATCGCCAAACTGAACGACGAGATCACCCGTTTGCGCGGCAGCGCCGCCGGCGAGCCGAATGCGTTGCTGGATCAGCGCGATCAGCTGGTCACCGAATTGAATCAGCTGGTGGGCGTACAGGTCACGCAACAGGACGGCGACGCCTATACCGTCTCCTTCGCCAACGGCTTGACCCTGGTGCAGGGCAGCAACACCTATCAGGTGGAAGCCGTGCCTTCCAGCAGCGATCCTTCCCGTCTGACCATCGGCTATAACCGCGGCAACGGCGCCAGCGAAGTGCCGGAAGGCCAGATCACCAGCGGCACGCTGAGCGGTGTGCTGAAATTCCGCAGCGAAACGCTGGACGGCGTGCGCAATCAGCTGGGCCAGTTGGCGCTGGCGATGGCGGACAGCTTTAACCAGCAGCATCGCGCCGGCTTCGATCTGAACGGCGATGCGGGCGGCGACTTCTTCAGCTTCAGCGGCGGCCGGGTGGTGGATAACACCCGCAACACCGGCGACGCGTCGCTGTCGGTCTCTTACACCGATACCGGCAAGGTGAAGGCCAACGATTATCGCGTCGAGTTCGACGGCAGCAGCTGGCAGGTGAGCCGCCTGCCGGACAACGTGAAAGTCAACGCGACGCCGGGCACCAGCGCCGACGGCAAGCCGACGCTGAACTTCGACGGGTTGGAAGTGAGCATCGACGGCAATGCGCAGGCCAAAGACAGCTTCACCGTGAAGCCGGTCAGCGACGTGGCGGGCAATCTGAAAGTGGCCATCACCGATTCGTCCAAGATCGCCGCCGCCGGTAAAGACGACAGCGGCCGCGGCGATAACGAAAACGCCAAGAAGCTGCTGGATCTGCAAACCAAAAACCTGGTGGACGGCAAGGCGACCCTGAGCGGCGCTTACGCCGGCATCGTCAGCGGCGTCGGCAACCAGACCGCTGCCGCCAAGGCTATCGCCACCTCGCAGGCCAAGATCGTCACGCAGCTGGGCGCGCAACAGCAGTCGATGTCCGGCGTCAACCTTGACGAAGAGTATGGCGAGCTGCTGCGTTTCCAGCAGTACTACATGGCCAACGCGCAGGTGATTCAGACCGCCAGCTCGCTGTTCGACGCGCTGCTGAATATTCGTTGATTTCATTGTTAATCGGCGCCGATAACGGCGCCGGTCGCTCAGAGTAAGGAACCCACAGCATGCGCATGAGCACCAGCATGATGTACCAACAGAACATGAACGGCATCACGGGCAACCAGTCGCTGTTCATGAAGGCGGCCGAGCAGCTTTCCTCGGGCAAGCGGGTGATCAACCCGTCCGACGATCCGCTGGCGGCGTCGCGCGCGGTGATGTTGTCGCAATCGCAGGCGGAAAACAGCCAGTACACGCTGGCGCGCACCTTCGCTCGTCAGAACGTGTCGATGGAAGAAACGGTCTTGGCCGGCGCGACCTCCACCATCGCGGACATGAAGGCGCTGATCGTCAATGCCGGCGGCACCGAAAGCGATAACGACCGCCAGTCGTTGGCCACCCAGCTGCAGGGGCTGAAAGATCAGCTGCTGAACCAGGCCAACAGCACCGACGGCAACGGTCGCTATATGTTCGGCGGGTATGTGAACGACAAGGCGCCGTTTGTCGACAACGGCGGCACCGTCAGCTATCAGGGGGGCGACAAGACGGTAGAGCAGAAAGTGGACGCCAACCGCACCATGACCATCGGCCATACCGGCAACGCGGTGTTCATGTCATTGACCAGCAACCCGAAGCCAGAGCCGGACGGCAGCGCGCCGGTCAGCAACATTTTCGAGAGCATCGACATCGCGTTGAATGCGCTGAAAACGCCGCTGCAGGGCGCCGACGAGGCTACCAAGCAGCAGGTGAACGATGCGTTGGCGAAAGCCAACCGCGGCCTGGACAACTCCTACAACAACGTGCTGAGCGTGCGCGCCGAGCTGGGCAGCCAGCTGCAGGAGATGGATCAACTGGACAGCATCGGCAAAGAGCGCGATATGACCAACCAGATCCAGATGAGCGCGCTGACGGATGCCGACCTGGCCGAGTCTATCTCGTCTTATTTCATGCAGCAGGCGGCGCTGCAGGCGTCGTATAAAACCTTCAGCGATATGCAGGGCATGTCGTTGTTCCAGATGAATCGTTAAGAGCAATACCCCGTTGCCTGACCGCGACGGGTTTCCCTTTAGTGCGCTTAGAAAATGCCCTCTCCGCCCCGCGGGGAGGGAGGCTTCTTGAAACCGGGCGCACTCGTTTGGCGCGTCGTTCGTTCTCCCACTACTGACTGAGCGACGCGCCTTTTTTTGTCTGCGTGTTCCCATTCACCTTAAGCCTTAGCGGAAAGGCACGCCGCGATCCCTATCGCCGCCGTTATTGCCGTCACCGGCGCCGCCAATCCGTTGCATTTCTTCTCTGGTCAGTTCTCTCAGCATAGGTCGATCTCCTGTTAACGCGACTTAGCGTTATTTTTAGGGTTGTTATTTTCGATTTGAGATTTGCGGCTCTCATTTAGCAGCCAGCGTATTGGCTTATAGAGGCACTCGGCCAACTTCAATGAGCCAAATAAGGTAAACGGGATGATGACAAAACTATCGACGCCAGGCGGCAGAGCAAATAAACCCCAGGAAAAACCCAGTGTGTTTAAAATAGTGCTCATGATCAAAAGGGCGATGCCGCTGATGAATAAATCACTCAGCTGAAACTTTATCTTCATATTTACACCGTTTATATTTTAGTGAGGCTTGCCGCGTACTGGTAGCAAGGTTGTTTTCAATATAACGCTGGGGAAATAAGGTGGGAAATCGATTTTTCTTGTCAGTGAATAAATAAGGGGTGTGAGTAAATTAAATCATTAATACATTATTTTTAAATTTAACGCAGCAGCCAGGGTGATGTGGCGCGTTATTCCCTTCCTAAGAATAAAGTACACCGGCACGGTTTGCCGGCGAGTGATGAGTGTGGGTCCCGGGCTGCCGATGCGGCGCCGCGTCGAATGACGTTGCAGAAGCCGGATAGGGGCGCAACCCGGAATTTTGCTACAGGTCTTGCGTGATTATTTCTTTTTCTTCACCACTTTCCATTTTCCGCCATCGCTGGTCTCGGTGAAGGAAACTCTAAACTTGTTGCTTTTCCAGTGGGTCAAACCGAATAACCGGCGTGCTTTGCGGTTGCTTTTCGCTTTAATCATGATGTCGCTCCTATGGTTAGCAAAGATCGATGCTGCTCCCTGCAGCCGGCGGGCGCCGGACGCATTTATTTAAGATGCAAGGAATCTGCCGCGCATTTAACTCTGCGTGGCTGCGTTATTTTATTTTTCTCTAATCAATGGTTGTATATTATCGCTGCGGAGACTCACGCGCTGTGGCGATATTTTTGTTACCGGGTCTATTCTAGGTCGGGGTTTTATTTATTCAAGCCGCCGGAGACATTTGAACCTTAATCCGGATAAAAGCCGTTTCTCAGGCTTTTGTCCCAAGAAAACGTTTTTATTGCCATTTTGTCTCAGGCGGAAGAGGGGGGAAGGAAGGGGCCGCACAGGGGATCAGAAGGTCATGCCGCCGATCACCGCCGCCAATCGATCGAACACTTCGCCGAACAGGTGTTCGCAGAACGGCGCCAGCATCGGCATCATCATGCCCAGCGTCATGATGCCGAAGGTCATGGTGACCGGGAAGCCGATCACGAACACCGACAGCTGCGGCGTCATGCGGTTGAGCAGGCCGAGCGCCATGTTGAGCGTCAACAGCAGGCAGATCAGCGGCAGCGCCAGCATCATGCCGTTGATGAAGATCAGCGAGCCGACCTGAGTCAGCACCAGGAAACCGTTGCCGTTCAGCGGCTGCGTTTGGACAGGCAGGGTGTGGAAGCTGTCCGCCAGCAGCGAAATCAGCCACAGATGGCCGTCGAAGCTGAGGAACAGCAACATCGCCAGCAGGTTGAGCAGGCGCGCCAGCACCGGCATGTTCGGGCCGCCGCTGGGATCGAAGAAGGTGGCGAACGACAGGCCCATCTGCATGCCGATCACTTCCCCCGCCAGGCGCACCGCCGCGAAGGCGAACTGCATGGTTAACCCCAGCGCCACGCCGATCAGAATCTGCTGAATCGCCAGCCACAGGCCGGCGGCGGAGAAGATGGGGATATTGCTGGCGGGCAGCGTCGGCGCAATCAGGATGACGATCAGCCCGCCAAGGCCGATTTTGACCTTTTTGCTGATTTGCTTTTCGCTGAATATCGGCGCGGTGCTGATCAGCGCCAGAATGCGCAGCAGCGGCCAAAAATAGTGGCTTAGCCAGACGGTGAGCTGGGCGCTGTCGAAAGTGAGCACGGTCAGCCGATCAGGGTAGGCAGGTTGCTGAACAGGGTGCGCATGTAGTCCAGCAACAGGTTCAGCATCCAGGGGCCGGCGATGATGATGGTGGCCACTACCGCCAGAATTTTGGGGATGAACGACAGCGTCATTTCGTTGATCTGGGTGGCGGCCTGCAGCAGGCTGACCACCAGGCCGCTGATGAGCGCCGCCAGCAGCAGCGGGGCGGCCAGCGCCAGCGCCACTTTCATCGCCTCGGTGCCGAGCGCCATAACCGATTCAGGTGTCATCTCGCTTTCTCCGGTCAGGGGTTACGAATAGAAGCTCTGCGCCAGCGAGCCGAGTAGCAGCTGCCAGCCATCGACCAGCACGAACAGCATTAGCTTGAACGGCAGCGAGATGGTGGCCGGCGGCACCATCATCATCCCCAGCGCCATCAATACGCTGGCAACCACCAGGTCGATAATCAGGAACGGAATGAACACCGTAAAGCCGATCTGGAAGGCGGTTTTCAGTTCGCTGGTGACGTAGGCGGGCAGCAGGATGCGCATCGGCACCGCTTCCGGGCCGGCCAGCGGCGGCTGATTGGCCAGTCTGGCGTACAGCGCGAGATCGGTTTCGCGCGTTTGGCGCAGCATGAACTCGCGCAGCGGCTGCGCGCCTTTATCCAGCGCGACCTCCAGTCCGATCTTGTCCTGGCTGAACGGCAGGTAGGCGTCCTGATAGACCTTGTCGAACACCGGCGACATGATGAAGAAGGTCAGGAACAGCGCCAGCCCCAGCATC
>NZ_JALBYS010000049.1:0-34450 GCF_022678525.1 Serratia sp. PGPR-27
TAGGGAGTTCTCGGCAGGCCGCAACCCCTAATTGCAAAAAACTTTTCAAGCGCGGATTTTTTCGGCAAAACGCTGGCCAAACCCGCGTTTTTGTCACTTTTCGTACTGGATCTGGCTAAATTCCTGGGCGAAACGATCGACCTGCTGCCAATCTGTGTACTCCACTTCCTTACTGGTATCCGTTTCACCGCCCGTCATACGCATAATAAATTGAATCATGATGCGGTCGAACCAACGATAGCGCGGATACCGCAATGCGCCGGCAAACACCGCGCACTGTTTTGGCTGCCACGGCGAGGCCAGCAGGAACTTGCGGGTATAAGCGTTGGTTTGCGGCGAACGCTTTTCCGGTTTACGCGCGGTCAGGTTCACGGCGAAGAAGGCGCTCGGCATCCTATTCAGCTGTTCGGCATGGCGCTTAACGAATTTATCCAGCACCGGGTTAAAGTGCCCGTAACGGATAGAAGCACCGATCATCACCTGCTGGTACTGACTAAGGTCGACCTGTTCCGCCTGCAGCAGATCAATCACCTCACAACGCAGCGTGTCCTGCAACTTGCTTGCTATATAAGAAGCGATAGCACGTGTTTGCCCGTCACGGCTCGAATAAAGTATCAATGCCTTCATGGCGTACTCCTTATATCAGGCTCACTCACGCCAAAAAGTTGGCGTGAACAGCACCAGCAATGTAAACACTTCCAGGCGCCCGAACAGCATCGTCACCACCAGGATCCACTTGGCCGCCGCCGGCATCGTGGTGAAGTTATCTGCCACCACGCCCAGGCCGGGGCCAAGGTTATTGAGTGTTGCCGTCACTGCGGCGAACGCGGAGAAATCGTCAACGCCGGTGGCAATGATCGCCAGCATGCTGACGATAAACACCAGCGCATAGGCGGAGAAGAATCCCCATACCGCTTCCAGAATGCGTTCCGGCAGCGCGCGATTGCCCAATTTGATGGTATAGACCGCGTTGGGGTGCACCAGCCTCTTCAACTCTCGCGAGCCCTGCAGGTACAGAAGCAGAATACGGATCACCTTCAGGCCGCCGCCGGTCGAGCCGGCGCAGCCGCCGATGAACGCCGAGCACAGCAACAACATCGGCAGAAACAGCGGCCACTTGGCGATGCTGTCGGTCGTAAAACCGGCCGTGGTCGCCATCGATACCACCTGGAAGAACGCCTGATTGAGCGTTTCCATACCGCTCTTATAGACGCCATGTCCCCAGAGCACCAACGTGCATACCACCACCAGCGTCAACTGAACGAAGATGAACATGCGGAATTCAGGATCGCGCCCGTACACCTTCAGACTACGGCCGCTTAGCAAAGCGAAGTGCAGGCCGTAGTTACAGCCGGAAATCAGCAGGAACACGGCGATGATGGTGTTGATAGTCGGACTGGCGTAATAACCGATACTGGCGTCGTGGGTAGAAAACCCGCCAATGGCGATGGTCGAGAAACTGTGGCCGATGGCGTCGAACACCGACATCCCGGCCCCCCAGAGCGCCAGCGCACAGGCGACGGTCAGCAACACATAGATTAGCCACAGGGTTTTGGCGGTTTCGGCGATGCGTGGACGCATCTTGTTATCTTTCAGCGGCCCGGGCATTTCCGCTCGATACAGCTGCATGCCGCCGACGCCAAGTATCGGCAGTATCGCCACCGCCAACACGATGATCCCCATGCCGCCCATCCATTGCAGCATTTGGCGATAGAACAGGATGGCCTTCGGCAACGAGTCCAGCCCCACCAGCGTCGTTGCGCCGGTAGTCGTCAATCCCGAGAAGGATTCAAAGAAGGCGTCGGTCAGCGACAAGTTGGGCCGTTCCGAAAACAGGAACGGCAATGCCCCCACGCTGCCCAGCACGGTCCAGAACAACACGACAATCAGGAAGCCTTCACGGGGCTTCAGCTCGTGTTTCTGTTTGCGGTTCGGCCACCACAGCATCAGACCGATGGTCAGCGCCACGAAGAAGGTTTGGCTGAACGCGCGCCCCGCCCCATCGCGGTAAATCAATGCCACCAGGCCGGGGATAAACATCGTCCCGGAGAACAGGATGACCAGCAGACCAACGATACGGGTTATGGCGCGAAAATGCATTTCAGCACGATCCTTAGCAATTCAATTGGGAGGAATTATTGCGAAATGGGGGTTAATTGCAAATTACCGCGACTGAGATCACGCAATTTATTCCCAAACAGTTCGACCTCGGTGGCCGGCAACGCCAGATGCAGCACGACGGCGGCGCCGTATTCGCCCTGCAGGATCCGACCTGCGGTTTGCTGCAGCAAGTTCTCCACCAACGCCAACTGCGCATAGTCGCACTGCAAGATATATTCGGCTTCCGGCACCTTTTGCGCCAACGCCAACTGCTTCAACGCCTGTTGAACACCGTTGCCATAGGCTTTCACCAGCCCGCCGGTGCCCAGCTTGACGCCGCCATAGTAACGAACGACCACGGCGGTCACTTCACCGATGCCGCTCCCCATCAGCTGCGCGAGGATCGGTTTGCCGGCGGTGCCCGACGGCTCTCCGTCGTCTGAGAACCCCAGTTGCTGCGAGTCATCGGGGCTGCCGGCGACGAAAGCCCAACAATGGTGTCGCGCCGCCGGATGCTCATCCCGCACCTGCTGAATAAACGCCTTTGCCGCTTCTACCCCGCTGGTCGGCGCCAGCAGGGTGATAAAACGGCTCTTCTTTATTTCTTCGGTAAAGCAGGTGGCTTCCGCCGGTATCGGGTAAGGCCGCATCAGGCCAGGTTCAGATCGCGCGTCATGTTCTCGATGCGCTTTTCGTGGATCACGATGTTGTCTTCGATACGGATGCCGCCATACGGCTTCAGCGCATCGATGCGATCCCAGGCGAAGTGCTGCTTGAATTCACCGCTGCGCCACGGTGCCAACAGAGACTCGATGAAGTACAGACCTGGCTCGATGGTCAACACCATGCCCGGCTGCAACACGCGGGTGCAACGCAGGAATGGATACTTGGACGGCGCCGGCAGATGGGTGCCTTGCTCGTCCTGCATAAAGCCGGCGGCGTCGTGCACCTGAAGGCCCAGCGGATGGCCCAGCCCGTGCGGCAGGAACGGCGTGGTAATACCCGTTTCAACCATCGCCTCTTCGCTGAGGCCGTTCACCAACTTGTGATTCTTGAGCAGCTTGGCGATGCGCTGATGCATTTGCACATGGTAGTCGGTATAGCGCACGCCGGGCTTGATGGTGTCGATCAGCGCCAGCTGTTCACCATTGAGATCTTTCAACAAGTGGGCGAACTCGCTGCCGCTTTGCGCCGCGTAGGTGCGGGTCAGATCGGCGGCATAGCCGTTATATTCCGCGCCGGCGTCGATAAGGAAACTCAGGGGTTCGGCCGGCGGCTGATGATCCAGCTTGGTGTAGTGCAGTACCGAAGCGTGTTCGTTCAGCGCTACGATGTTGTCGTAAGGCACGTCGGTATCGCGGTGGCCTGTCGCCGTCAGGTAGGCCAGGTTGATGTCGAACTCGCTCATGCCGGAGAGGAACGCCTCATGCGCCGCACGATGGCCGGTTACCGCCGTCTTCTGCGCTTCGCGCATGCAGGCCAGCTCGTAGCCGGTTTTGATAGAACGGTGGAAATCCAGGTAGTTCAGCACCGCTTTCGGGTTGATGTTTTCAGAAGAAATGCCGAGATCGCGTGCGCGCTGTTGCGCATAACCGATATAGCCCACGCGCTCGCGCTGCGGCGGAAGCTGCTGGGCGATGGCGTCGGCGTTGGCCAGCGGCATCAATTCGAGGGACCTGGTCCAGAAACTGTTCGGCAGCGGCTCTACGCTGTGCCAGTAGTCAACCGGGGAGTAGAACCACAGCTTCGGCTTATTGACACCATCGATCCACAACCAGCAGTTCGGCACCGACGTCACCGGCACCCAGGCTTTGAAATGCGCGTTCACTTTGAACGGATAGCTATGGTCGTCCAAAAATACCTTTTGCAGCTCACCGGAGTGAATCAGCAGCGCATCCAACTTGTTGCGCTCCAGCACTTCGCGCGCGCGTTTTTGCAGCTCTGCCAGGTGGTCGTTATACAAAGAAGCCAGCGTTTCCATCACAGTACCCTTATGCCTTAGCACGAAAGAAGTCATCTTAACACAGCGCTCCGGCGCACCAACCTCATCGCGTTGGGCATGCGGAGCAGCTCGCAATTCCCTGCAAATGCCGTTACATCCGCAGCTTAACCATTAACCAGCCGCCCAAACCGAGCAGCGCTATCGCCAGCGCCCACAGGCCATGGTGTTCCAACAACACCGCGCCAGCCGCGGCGACGCCCGCCAGACACTGCTGCAGAAAGCCACACAGCGCCATCGCATAAGCGCCGTACTCTTTGGCATCGCTGACGGCCATCGCCATGCTGTTGGGAAACA
The DNA here is from genome assembly GCF_022678525.1 of Serratia sp. PGPR-27. Lineage (NCBI taxonomy): Bacteria > Pseudomonadati > Pseudomonadota > Gammaproteobacteria > Enterobacterales > Yersiniaceae > Serratia > Serratia sp. PGPR-27. The sequence goes on from NZ_JALBYS010000049.1 coordinate 4,397, forward strand.
GCACCGCCTGGCCAAAAATGGTCAGGCAATACAGCGCGATGAACAGCGCCATACCGGAAAGGCCGGCCAGAATGCCGCTCCACCACAACAGCAGGATCGCCGCCGTCGCCAGAGCCACGATACCGCTGCCGGTTTGCATCAGTTTTTTCCCGCCGACACGCGCCACCGTGCGGTTCACCGTCAGCGCCCCGCTGAAGTAGGCGACGCCGATCACCAGCCCCAGGGCACCGAACGCCGTGACGTTGAGACCAAAACCCTGCTGCATGACGAACGGACTCACCTCCTGCAATGTCACCGTGGTGGCGAAGCCCAATCCGCCGACGCAGGCCGGCCAGAAGAACCCCGGCCGCCGCAGAATGGCGAAATAGGTGGCCGCCATCGCTGGGCGTGGCTCACGTGCGCGCCCCGCCTCAAGCGGCAGCGTCACCATCAGCGCCAGAATGGCCAAACCGGTGGCGCCCATCAGGACGAAGCCCATCTGCCAGTGCGAATATTGGCTGAGCAGGCCGCCGATAAACTGCCCCCCGCCCAGCGCGGTGATAAAAGCGATGGAGAGCACCGATAACCGACGCGCCAACTCGTCACCGCTCCAGTTATCCCGCACGATGATACGCGCAATGATCGCCGCACCGCCGGCGCCGACGCCCTGCAGCGCACGCAGCGCCAGCAGTTGGGTACCGTTGCTGCACAGCGCCAACAGCCCGCTGCAGCCAATGAAAAGAAACAGGGAAAGCGTCAGCGGCACTCGGCGGCCAAAGCGATCGGCCGCCGCGCCCCAGAACAGCACCGGCAAGGCAGCGCCGATGACGAAGATCGAAATGGACAGCTCGGTGGCGCGCCGGCTCATCGCCAGCTCGCGCATCACCGTCGGCAGCGAAGGCAGATACACGGTCGTCGCCATCTGCGCCATAAACACCAACAGACACGCCAGCGTCATGGTTCTGGCGGGAATGCTCCATAAGCCGCTGCGTTTGACACAAACCGCCTTAGTCATGCCTTACCTCGTCTGAATGATCAATCGCTGCAGGCAAGTGTATGAGGGCCGACAACCACCAGCAAATGCCGATAGCACATAAAATATAACTCCGTTTTAAATCAAAACACTAACTTGGTGAGATGTGATCAGACCGGCAAATATGCAATCTCTCATTTGCATATTTTTAACATAAAAACCACACTCCTCTTCATCTGGTCATACCAGATCATACGCTGATTCAGGAGATAGACATGCTCTACCAAGGCGAAACATTACAACTGCACTGGCTCGATAACGGCATTGCCGAGCTGGTGTTCAACGCATCAGGCTCGGTCAACAAGCTGGACACCCGCACCGTCGCCAGCCTGGGCGAGGCGCTCACCGTGCTGGAAAACCAGCCTGAGCTCAAGGGGCTGCTGCTGCGCTCCACCAAAGCCGCATTTATCGTCGGCGCCGATATCACCGAATTCCTTTCTCTGTTTGCCGCACCGGCTGAAAAGCTGCACGAGTGGCTGGTATTCGCCAACAACGTCTTTAACCGGCTGGAAGATTTGCCGGTACCGACCATTTCGGCCATTAACGGCTATGCGCTCGGCGGCGGTTGCGAATGCATTCTGGCGACCGATTTCCGCGTCGCCTCGCCGGACGCGCGCATCGGCCTGCCGGAAACCAAATTGGGCATCATGCCGGGCTTCGGCGGTTCCGTCCGTCTGCCACGCCTGCTGGGTAACGACAGCGCGCTGGAAATCATCGCCGCCGGCAAAGACGTCAGCGCCAAAGACGCGTTGAAAGTCGGCCTGGTCGATGCGGTAGTGGTGCCGGAAAAACTGGCCGAAGCGGCGCTCAACATGCTGCAACAGGCGATCGACGGCAAGCTGGACTGGCGCGCCGCGCGTCAACCTAAGCTGGAGCCGCTGAAACTCAGCCCGATTGAAGCGGCGATGAGCTTCACCACCGCCAAAGGCATGGTGCTGCAGACCGCCGGTAAACATTACCCGGCGCCGATGACCGCGGTGAAGACCATTGAAGCCGCCGCCAAGCTGGGTCGCGATGAAGCGCTGAAACTGGAAACCGCCAGCTTCGTGCCGTTGGCCCGCTCCAACGAAGCGCGCGCGCTGGTCGGCATCTTCCTTAACGATCAGTTCGTGAAGGGCCAGGCGAAAAAGCTGGCCAAGAATGTGGATGCGCCAAAACAGGCGGCGGTGCTGGGCGCCGGCATCATGGGCGGCGGCATCGCCTACCAATCGGCGCTGAAAGGCGTACCGGTGATCATGAAAGACATCAGCGACAAGTCGCTGACGCTGGGCATGAGCGAAGCGGCCAAGCTGCTCAACAAGCAGCTGGAGCGCGGCAAGCTGGATGGCCTGAAAATGGCGCAGGTGCTGTCGACCATTCAGCCGACGCTGGACTACGCCGGCATCGAGCGCGCGCAGGTGATCGTTGAGGCGGTCGTCGAGAATCCGAAAGTCAAAGCCGCCGTGCTGTCGGAAGTGGAAGGCCTGATCGGTGAAGACACCGTTCTGGCGTCGAACACCTCGACCATTCCGATTAATCACCTGGCAAAATCGCTGAAGCGCCCGCAAAACTTCTGCGGCATGCACTTCTTTAACCCGGTGCACCGCATGCCGCTGGTTGAAATCATCCGCGGCGAACAGACCAGCGATGACACCATCGCCAAAGTGGTGGCCTACGCCAGCCGCATGGGCAAAACGCCGATCGTGGTGAACGATTGCCCGGGCTTCTTCGTCAACCGCGTGCTGTTCCCGTACTTCGCCGGCTTCAGCCTGCTGCTGCGCGACGGCGCCGACTTCCGTCAAATCGATAAAGTGATGGAAAAACAGTTCGGCTGGCCGATGGGCCCGGCCTACCTGCTCGACGTCGTGGGCATCGACACCGCGCACCACGCGCAGGCCGTGATGGCCGCCGGTTTCCCGGATCGCATGAGCAAAGACTACCGTGACGCCATTGACGTGATGTTCGACAACCAGCGCTTCGGTCAGAAAAATCAACTGGGCTTCTACCGCTACAGCCAGGACAGCAAAGGCAAGCCGCGCAAGGACAACGATGAGCAAACCGATGCGCTGCTGGCCGAAGTGAGCCAACCGCGCCAGACCATCAGCGACGAAGAAATCATCGCGCGCATGATGATCCCGATGATCAACGAAGTGGTGCGTTGCCTGGAAGAAAAGATCGTCGCCAGCCCGGCCGAAGCCGATATGGCGTTGGTCTACGGCATCGGTTTCCCTCCGTTCCACGGCGGCGCGTTCCGCTACCTGGATACGCTCGGCACCGCCAACTACGTTGAGCTGGCCCAGCGTTACGCACACCTCGGCGCCCTGTACCAGGTGCCGGCCGGTCTGCGCGCCAAGGCCGAACGCAATGAAAGCTACTACCCGGTGGCGACACCGCTGTCCGACGTCGCTACCCGCCAACCGGCATGAGGTCATAAAGATGGAAAACGTAGTTATTGTTGATGCCGTACGCACGCCGATGGGCCGCTCCAAGGGCGGCGCCTTCCGCCAGGTACGCGCCGAAGATCTCTCCGCTCACCTGATGCGTGAAGTGCTGAGCCGCAACCCGGCGCTGGACGCCGCCGAGATTGATGACATTTACTGGGGCTGCGTGCAGCAGACGCTGGAACAAGGCTTCAACATCGCCCGCAACGCCGCGCTGCTGGCCGAGATCCCGCACCGCGTGCCGGCGGTGACCGTCAACCGCCTGTGCGGTTCTTCGATGCAGGCGCTGCACGACGCGGCGCGCGCCATCATGGTGGGCGACGCGCACGTCAGCCTGATCGGCGGCGTGGAACACATGGGCCATGTGCCGATGAATCACGGCGTGGATTTCCATCCGGGCCTGAGCCGCAGCGTGGCCAAAGCCGCCGGGATGATGGGGCTGACCGCCGAAATGCTGGCCAAGATGCACAACATCAGTCGCCAGATGCAGGATGAATTTGCCGCCCGCTCCCACCAGCGCGCGCATGCGGCGACGCTGGCGGGTTACTTCAAAAACGAGATCATACCGACCAACGGCCACGACGCCGACGGCGTGCTGACCCGTTACGATTTCGATGAAGTCATTCGCCCGGAGACCACCGTCGAAAGCCTGTCGGCCCTGCGCCCGGCGTTCGATCCGGTCAACGGCACCGTCACCGCCGGCAGCTCCTCCGCCCTGTCGGACGGCGCTTCCGCCATGCTGCTGATGAGCGAATCGCGCGCCAAAGCGCTCGGTTTGAAGGCCCGCGCCCGCATCCGCTCGATGGCGGTCGTCGGCTGCGATCCGTCCATCATGGGCTACGGCCCGGTGCCGGCCAGCAAGCTGGCGCTGAAACGCGCCGGTCTGAGCGTGCAGGACATCGATCTGTTCGAGCTGAACGAAGCGTTCGCCGCCCAGTCTCTGCCGTGCATCAAGGATCTGGGGCTGATGGACAGCATCGACGACAAGATTAACCTGAACGGCGGCGCCATCGCGCTCGGCCACCCGCTGGGCTGTTCAGGCTCCCGCATCTCGACCACCCTGTTGAACAACATGGAACGTCGCGACGCGCAGTTCGGCCTGGCGACCATGTGCATCGGCCTGGGCCAGGGTATCGCCACCGTGTTTGAACGCGTTTAGCTGTGTCTATCTTGGGATGACCGCGTCACCACTTCAAATCGCGGCATCCCGCCAAGTTTAGTTGCCGTTCTTCCCGCCTGTCAGGGGCGGGTTTTTTATGCCTGAAATTTGCCGACGCCCAAATAAAAACGGGGCGACCCTCGGCCACCCCGTTCACTGCGCATCGCCTCTGTCAGATAAACGAAAACGCGTCGCCAAACATATGCGCTTCCAGCGCGCCGCGCTCGGCACAGAAACGCTCGCGGGCGATTTTCGCCATCTCGAAACGCCCGGCGATGTAAATGTCATGCTCCGCCAGCGTGCCGAAATCCTGCAGCACCGCGCTAAGCACGGTGCCGCTGCGGCCACGCCATTCAGCCTCCGGCTGCTCGACCACCGGGATCACCTTCAGATTCGGATGCTGCAACGACAGCGCTTCCAGCTCGCTCAAATCGTACAGGTGCTTCAGCTCACGTCCGCCCCAGTAGATTGAAATGTCGCGATCCGGCTGCTGCTCCAGCGCGGTCAACAGGATTGAACGCGCGTAAGAGAAACCGGTGCCGCCGGCGATTAGCACCAGCGGACGGCTGCCCTCTTCCCGCAGCCAGGCGTCGCCATGCGGCACGTCAACGGTGATCGCCTGCTCTTTCAGGATGCGATCCATCACCGCCATGGCGTACAGATTCAGCTCCGAAGCGCCGATATGCAGCTCGATGTAATCTTGCTGCGTCGGGGTTGATGCCAGTGAGAACGGACGCTTGTCGCGCTCATCCATCACCACCATCAGATATTGCCCTGCCTTGAAAGAAAACGGCTGTTCGGGCACCAGACGTACCCGATAAACCGTATCGGTAATGGCCTCTACCGAGGTCACTTTACAGCTCAATATTGTCATGCGTTCCCTCTGTCGGGTCATCAATGCAAAGCTGAGAACAGGGCCTGACGCTATAACGTCGGTTCCCTGTCACTGAAGATTGCGAGCTCATCCCAGATTTCGTCGACGCGCGCACGTACCTTTTCATCCATCTGAATCGGACGGCCCCATTCGCGATCGGTTTCACCCGGCCATTTATTGGTGGCGTCCAGCCCCATCTTCGAACCCAGGCCGGAAACCGGCGAGGCGAAGTCCAGATAGTCGATCGGCGTATTCTCCACCAGAACGGTATCCCTTGCCGGATCCATTCGTGTGGTGATCGCCCAAATCACGTCGTTCCAGTCGCGCGCATTGACGTCATCATCACAGACGATAACAAATTTGGTGTACATAAACTGCCGCAGGAACGACCAGACGCCCATCATCACGCGTTTAGCGTGGCCAGCGTACTGTTTTTTCATGCTCACTACCGCCAGGCGGTACGAGCACCCTTCCGGCGGCAGATAGAAATCGACGATTTCCGGGAACTGCTTTTGCAGGATCGGCACGAACACTTCATTCAGCGCCACGCCCAGGATCGCCGGCTCATCCGGCGGGCGGCCGGTGTAGGTCGAGTGGTAGATCGCGTTGCGGCGCTGGGTGATGTGAGTAACGGTGAACACCGGGAACTGGTCGATTTCATTGTAGTAACCGGTGTGGTCGCCGTAGGGGCCTTCCGGCGCCATTTCACCCGGCTCGATATAGCCTTCAAGCACGATTTCGGCGCTGGCGGGCACTTCCAGATCGTTGGAAAGGCACTTGACCACTTCGGTTTTGTTGCCGCGCAGCAGCCCGGCAAAGGCATATTCAGACAGGGTATCCGGCACCGGCGTGACCGCACCGAGGATGGTAGCGGGATCGGCGCCCAGCGCCACCGCGACCGGGAAACGCTCACCCGGGTGCGCCTGGCACCACTCCTGATAATCCAGCGCGCCACCGCGATGCGACAGCCAGCGCATGATCACTTTGTTCTTGCCCAGCACCTGCTGGCGATAGATGCCGAGGTTTTGCCGTTCCTTATGCGGGCCGCGGGTCACCGTCAGCCCCCAGGTGATCAGCGGCGCAGCGTCTTCCGGCCAGCAGTGCATCACCGGAATACGGCCCAGATCGACATCGTCACCCTGCCATACCTGCTCCTGACAAGGCGCGGATCCCAGCACCTTGGTCGGCATGTTCAGCACCTGCTTGAACTTTGGCATTTTGTCGAACAGATCGCGGAAGCCTTTCGGCGGCTCCGGTTCTTTGAGGAACGCCAGCAGTTTGCCGACTTCGCGCAGCGCGCTGATGTCTTCCTGCCCCATGCCCATCGCCACGCGATTGGCGGTGCCGAACAGGTTACAGAGCACCGGCATATCATACCCTTTCGGGTTTTCAAACAGCAGTGCCGGACCGCCCGCTCGCAGGGTGCGATCGGCAATCTCCGTCATTTCCAGGTAAGGATCGATCGGCTGGCTGATGCGTTTTAGTTCCCCTCTCTTCTCCAGCAACGAGAGGAAATCGCGTAAGTCACGGTATTTCATGCTGATCATTATAACGGCCAGTGGGGAGGGCATTATAAGCCCTCTTCACGGTTGTTGCTGCAATTTTGTTAACGCCGCCCGCCGCCGGGTGGCCCTCAGCCGCAGTTGAACGGCACCAGCGCAGCCAGCGCGCGCGTATCCTGATATTCACGCGTCTCCTCACCGTGGCGGAACACCTTGAAGCCCTGCCCGTTAGCGCTGAAGTAACGCAGCGCATTGCCTTCAACGTGCAGCAGGCTACCTTCACGCAGCGCCACCACCGACTCGCTTGGATTGACCGCGCAGAACTCCGCCAGGCGCTCGTCACGGGTTTCGCCCATGTGGCCGCTGATATGTGCGTCGATGTAGTGCGGGTTGATCTGCACCGGGAACAGCCCCAGCGCCGGCAGCACCACGCTGCAGCGCACCGGCATGTCATTGGTGGTGCGAATGCTCGGCGTGGCCACGTTGCAGCCGGCGCTCCAGCCGACGTAAGGCACTTCACGCTCGCGCACCGCGCGCTGGATGGGCACGATCAGGCCTTGTTCGTGCAGCATTTGGTTCAGCAACCAGGTATTGCCGCCGCTGACCAAAATGCACTCCGCCTGCGCGATCGCCGCCGCCGGCGAAGCCGCGTGATGGATGCTGGTGACTTCAATGCCCAGCGTTTGCGCCAGCTCCTGCGCACGCTGGTCGTAGTCGTAACGGATCAGGGCGTAAGGGATAAAGACGGCGGATTTGATGCCGCGACGCGCAATCATCGCCAGCAGTTGGCTTTTGGCGTACCCCAGCAGCTCGGCTTCGCCAGACAGCTTGCCGTTGCTCAACAGAAACAGCTCCATTTCTTTCCCTCTCGGTCAAAACGATGAATAGCGTCACAGCCAGCGGCGCAACGCCTGCCATACTGTGACGGTAACAAATTTTTAGCCCTCTGTTATACCAGCGCCGTATCGATAAGTGTGTGACCCCTCGCTAATAGCCGCAGATTCATAGAGATAGGTGATGTTACACGCTGAAACTTGCATCACTATGTATCCGGAATAGCTTTTGATATGCTTACCGGCTGGCAGAAAGGCATGTGAAACTATGGAATCCTGGTATCTACTTTATTGCAAACGCGGTCAGCTGTTGCGGGCGCAGGAACATCTGGAACGGCAGCAGGTAAACTGCCTCAGCCCGATCATCACGCTGGAAAAGATCGTGCGTGGTAAGCGCATCGCGGTCAGCGAACCCCTGTTTCCCAACTATCTGTTTGTGGAGTTCGACCCGGAGCGCATTCACACCACCACCATCAGCGCCACCCGTGGCGTCAGCCACTTCGTGCGTTTCGGCGCGTTGCCGAGCGTCATCCCGAGCAAGGTGATCGATGAGCTGCGCACGCACGCCAGCGAAACCTATGTCGATCCGGAAACCCCACAGCCAGGGGATACCGTTCTGATCGTCGACGGCGTGTTCGAAGGGCTGCAGGCGATCTACACCGAACCGGACGGCGAGGCGCGTTCCATGTTGTTGCTGAACCTGATCAACAAGCAGGTCAGTCAAAGCATCGACAACCGACAGTTCCAGAAGATGTAATGCAAAAGGCGCCCTCAGGCGCCTTTTTGTTGGCTCATTTTGCGCTTAGCGACGCATCGCATCGTCGTGCAGCCACTGGGCGACACGCTTGGCGAAGTAGGTCAGCACGCCGTCGGCGCCGGCGCGTTTGAAGCACATCAACGATTCCATCACCGCAGGTTGCTCCTGCAGCCAGCCGTTCTGAATCGCCGCCATATGCATGGCGTACTCGCCGGACACCTGATAAGCGAAGGTTGGCACACCGAAGGTATCCTTCACGCGGCGCACGACGTCGAGGTACGGCATGCCCGGTTTCACCATCACCATGTCCGCACCTTCCTGCAGATCCTGCGCAATCTCCTGCAGCGCTTCGTCGCTGTTGGCCGGATCCATCTGATAGGTCTTCTTGTTGCCGCCCTTCAGGTTGCCGCTGGAGCCCAACGCATCGCGGAACGGGCCGTAGTAGCAGGAAGCATACTTGGCGGAGTAAGCCATGATTTGGGTATTCACCAGGCCCTGCAATTCCAGACGATCGCGGATCGCCCCGATGCGGCCGTCCATCATGTCGCTCGGCGCCACGATTTCCGCGCCCGCTTCGGCATGGGACAGCGCCTGACGCACCAGAATGTCTTTGGTCACGTCGTTAATCACATAACCCTGCTCATCGATCACCCCGTCCTGCCCATGCGTGGTGTAGGGATCGAGCGCCACGTCGGTCAGAATGCCCAGCTCAGGCACCGCGTCTTTCAGCGCGCGCACCGTGCGCTGTACCAACCCTTCTGGGTTATAGGCTTCTTCCGCATGCAGCGATTTCAGGCTCGGTTCAATTACCGGGAACAGGGAAATCACCGGCACGCCAAGTTTGGCGATGGTTTCCGCTTCCTTCACCAGCAGATCGATCGTCATGCGCGATACGCCCGGCATCGAGGCCACTTCTTCCTGGCGGTTGCTGCCTTCCATGACAAACACCGGATAAATCAGGTCGTTGACCGTCAGTTGGTTCTCGGCCACCAGGCGGCGGCTGAAGTCGTGACGGCGCACGCGGCGCATACGGCGACCAGGGAAGGTGCCCGGAAATGCATAGCTCATAGTTTTCTCCTAGCTCAAACCAGCCGGAATAGCCGGCGGGCGTTCTCATCGGTTTTTTGCCCCAGCCATTGCGGCTCTTCCTGTCGCCAGACGGCGACCTGCTGCACGATATGGGGCAGGAAACAGGGTTCGTTGCGGCGAGATGCGGGTTTAGGCTGTAAATCCCGGGGCAACAGATAAGGGGCGTCCGTTTCCAGCAGCAGACGCTCGGCCGGGATCTGCGGCAACAGGGCGCGCAATTCCAGGCCGCGCCGCTCGTCGCAGACCCAACCGGTGATCCCGATCGACAGACCCAGCGACAGGCAGCTTGTTAATTCTTCGGCGGTGCCGGTGAAGCAGTGCACCACGGCCGCGGGCAGTTTATCCAACCACGGCGTCAGTAGCTCGGCAAAACGTGCGTGTGCGTCGCGGCAATGAAGAAACACCGGCAGCGCCAACTCCGTCGCCAGCGCCAGCTGCGCGGTGAACGCCGCTTCCTGCTGTACGGGCGTCGAGAAATTGCGATTGAAATCCAGGCCGCATTCGCCGATCGCCGCCACTTCAGGGCGTGCGGCTAACGCATAAATCTGCTCGGCGGTCTGTTCATCCCAACCGCTGGCGTAATGCGGATGCACACCGGCGGTAGACCAACCGTAGCCCGCATGCTGCTGCGCCAATTCCGCCGCTTCGCGGCTCTCTGCCAGATCGGTGCCGGTAATCAATATCCCGGTAACGCCCGCCGCGCGGGCGCGCTCCACTACCGCCTGGCGGTCTTTGGCGAATTGGCTGCTGGTGAGGTTAACGCCGATATCAAACATGGTTTTTTCCAAAGCAAAAGCCGCCCAATGGGCGGCTTAGCAATCAAGATGGATCAAGGGGCTGGCGGTTCGTCACCCTCGTCTTCTTCTTCCGCCTGCAGACGACGTTTGCCGGTATAGAAGCGAGCGAAGAACACCCCCACTTCAAACAGCAGGTACATCGGTATTGCCAACAGGGTTTGCGAGAACACGTCCGGCGGCGTCAACAGCATGCCGACCACAAACGCGCCGACCAACACATACGGCCGTTTCTTCTTCAGATCTTCCGGCGAGGTGACGCCACTCCAGCACAGCAGAATGATGGCGACCGGCACTTCGAAGGCGACACCGAACGCCATAAACAGCGCCATGACGAAATCGAGGTAGTTTTTGATGTCGGTGGCAATGGTCACCCCCATCGGCGCGGTCTTGGCAAAGAAGCCGAAGGCCAGCGGGAACACGATGAAGTAGGCGAAAGCCATGCCGAGGTAGAACAGCAGGCTGCTGGACACCAGCAGCGGCATCATCAGGCGGCGTTCATGCTTGTACAGCGCCGGCGCGATGAATGCCCACACCTGATACAAAATCATCGGCGCGGAGACGAACACCGAGACGATCATGGTCAGCTTGATCGGCGTAAAGAACGGTGACGCCACGTCGGTAGCGATCATGCTCGCCCCGGCCGGCAGCTGCTTGAGCAGCGGCGCAGAGACCAACTGGTAGATGTCGTTGGCGAAAAACACCAGCACCACGAACACCGCCAGCACGCAAATAATCGAGTTAAGCAGCCGCTTGCGCAGCTCTATCAGATGACTGATAAGGGGTTGGGTATCTTCAACAGCCATGTATTAACGATCGCCACTAGGTTGGTGAGACGCTGGGGTTTTATCCGCAACAGGTTCGACAGGTGCCGGCGCGGTTTCCGCCGGCGCTTTAGCCGGTTGCGCCGCCACCGGCGCGACGGCTTCAGGTTCCGCTGCCGGTTTTGGCGCGGCGGCGGGCGCACTGGCGCGGGTTGCCGCTTCCGCCGGCGTCACGCCGTCGTGCAAGGCTTCCGGATCGGTGATCTGCGGGTTATGAATGGTGTTCGCCAGCTCTTCTTTCTCGCCCTGGTAGGTGCGTTTCAATGATTCCGCCGCGTCTTTCAGCTCATCCATCGACGCCTTCAGTTCCGGCGTCAGGTTCTGCAGGCCGGCCTGTTCCGCTTTTTTCAGGCTGTCCTGCAGCTCCTGCAGCTTCAGCTCCTGAGACAGTTCGTGCTGCACCGAGGCCGCCAGCGAGCGCAGCGCGCGGATCCAGCCCGATACCGTTCTGACCGCGACCGGCAAGCGTTCCGGCCCCAGAACAACCAGGCCGATTACCAGCACCAGCAGCAGCTCACTAAACCCAATGTCAAACACGGTTTATACCTGCTCTTTGTTCTTCGACTCTTCCGGTTTCACTTCCGGCTGCTTATCGGTAATAGGCTTGGCCGAGAAGTCAGCGTCATCCAGGCTGCTTTTCTCAGCCGTGTTGGGGGTCGATGGCGTATCGTCGCCGATCGCCTTCTTGAAGCCCTTGATCGAGGCGCCGAGATCGGAGCCCAGCGTGCGCAGTTTTTTGGTACCGAACAACAGCACCACGATCACTGCGATGATCAACAATTGCGTAATACTAATACCGCCCATTTTAATTACCTCTAATTTTAAAGGGTCTTTTAAAGCCAGCCCGCATTATAGAGCCGACTTTACCAGAGTAACGAATTAAATCAGGTGGTTCGCTTCCAGCCAATCACCCAGCATACGATGCCGGCGGCCATCATCCAGGCGGGAAACACCTCGATTTGCCCCAGCAGCAACAGCGTGCCGCTTACCAACAGTGTAGCGCCAACGCCGAACAAATAACGTGACTGCCCCTGACGAACCCGCTGAGCCTGCATCTGGTTGGTCAGCTTATCAACGCTTTGTTGCAACAGTTTATGCTGCTGCAAGCTATCGTAAAACAGCTCGGGCAGTTCCGGCAGCTTCTCCGCCCAGAACGGCGCTTTCTCTTTCAGCGCACGCACCACGGCGGGAATGCCGACCTGATCGCGCAGCCAGCTCTCGAGGAACGGCTTGGCGGTGGTCCACAGATCCAGCTGCGGATAGAGCTGACGCCCCAGTCCTTCAACATACAGCAAGGTCTTCTGCAATAACACCAGCTGCGGCTGCACTTCCATATTGAAGCGTCGCGCGGTGTTGAACAGGTTCAGCAGCACGTTGCCGAAGGAAATCTCCGCCAGCGGCTTCTCGAAAATCGGCTCGCACACGGTGCGGATGGCGAATTCGAAGTCTTCCACGTTGGTGTCGCGCGGCACCCACCCGGAGTCGACGTGCAGTTCCGCCACCTTGCGGTAATCGCGGTTGAAGAAGGCGATGAAGTTTTCCGCCAGGTAACGTTTATCATCCTTGTTCAGCGAACCGACGATGCCGCAGTCGATGCCGATGTAGCAAGGATCTTCCGGATGTTCGTAGCTGACGAAAATATTACCGGGATGCATGTCCGCATGGAAGAAGCTGTCGCGGAAGACCTGGGTAAAGAACACCTGGACGCCGCGTTCCGCCAACAGTTTCATGTTGGTGCCCTGCTGTTCCAGCGTGGCGATGTCCGAGACCGGAATGCCGTAAATGCGCTCCATCACCAATACGCTTTCGCGGCAGTAGTCGGAATAAACTTCCGGTACGTACAGCATTGGGCTGCCGTCGAAATTGCGGCGCAGCTGAATGGCGTTAGCCGCTTCGCGCAGCAGGTTCAATTCGTCCAGTAGAGTTTTCTCATACTCGCGTACCACTTCGCGCGGGCGCAGACGGCGGCCGTCCGGCAACAGCTTCGGCACCCAGCCTGCCAACCGGTACATCAGACGCACGTCGGCCTTGATGATCGGCCCGATATCCGGCCGGATCACCTTCAGCACCACTTCCTGGCCGGTGGTTTTCAACCGCGCGGTATGCACCTGCGCGATCGAGGCAGAGGCCAGCGGCTGCTGATCGAAGTCATCGAACCAGGTCTCCAGCGGGCCGCCCATCGCCAGCTCGATATGCTTACGCGCCAACGCGCCATCGAAAGGCGCCACCCGATCCTGCAGCAGCGTCAGCTGATCGGCAATGTGCGGCGGAAACAGATCGCGACGGGTCGACATCATTTGGCCAAACTTGATCCAGACCGGCCCCAGTTCCTGCAGCGCCAGCCGCAGACGTTCACCCAGCGGTTTGTCCTTGTGCCGATTCGGCATCCAGAACAGCAGCCGGCGGCCAAAGCGCAGCGGCAGCGTCAACCGCATTTTAGGGATCAGCTCGTCCAGCCCGTAGCTGAGAAAAACGCGGACGATAAAATACAAACGGCGCAGTTCGCCTGGGGTCATCGCTTGCCCTCCAACTTGTCCATGCGGGCAATCAGCGCTTCCGCGCCGCGGGCGAGTGCGTCAACTTCTTCGTTGAACCACACCACCTCCAGCGGCCCCGGCGCCAGGCGCCACTCTTCCGTCAGCGCCTCAGCCATGTCTTGCTGCCGGCGCATAAAGCCGGCTTTCAGCAGCGAGGCGCCTTTTCCCAGCGCCTGTGTAATGCCTTGGGCGGCGATATCGCCGATGTAGGGCGCCAGCCACTCCGCCGGATCCCACTCCGCCAGATCGAGCAGGCCAACCAGCTGTTGCACCACCTGAATATCGCCTTCCACCGTCAATTCGCCGCTGCGCATCAGCACCGGCAACTGCTGGCGATCGCGCAGCTTCAGCAAGGAGGGAATGCGGCTACGCACGGTGCAATCGGCGCTGTCTTCAGACTGCCCCAGCACATCCACGCGCAGTTCGCTGAACACCAGCACCAGCGGCGAAGCCAACTCTTCCAGTTCGATGCGCAGCACCTTGCCCGCCAGGCGTTGGCGGGCGGCTTTCATGCCGCGATCGCGAAACAGCAGGTTATTCAGCGAGGTTTCCAGCGCACCGGTCAGCAGAGGGGTAAACAGCATCGGCATCTCCCTCTCAGAACTTGAAGCCGCGATGCAGGGCGACAATCCCACCGGTCAGGTTGAAATAGGTGACGTTTTCAAAACCGGCGTTGCCCATCATGCCCTTCAGGGTTTCCTGATCGGGGTGCATGCGGATCGATTCCGCCAGGTAGCGGTAGCTGTCCGGATCTTTCACCACCAGCTCGCCGATCTTCGGCAGCACGTGGAAAGAGTAGGCGTCATAGGCTTTGCTCAGCGGCGCCAGCAGCGGCTTGGAAAATTCCAGCACCAGCAGACGGCCGCCCGGCTTCAGCACGCGGAACATCGAGCGCAGCGCTTTGTCTTTGTCGGTGACGTTACGCAGGCCAAAGGAGATGGTGATGCAATCGAAGTAATTGTCCGGGAACGGCAGCGCTTCGGCGTTGGCCTGCACGTAATTGATGTTGCCGACGATGCCGCGATCGCGCAGCTTCTCGCGCCCCATCTTGAGCATCGAATCGTTGATGTCCGCCAGCACCACCTGCCCCTGCTCGCCCACCATGCGGGAGAACTTGGCGGCCAGGTCGCCGGTACCGCCGGCCAGATCCAGCACGCGCTGCCCGCGGCGCACGCCGCTGCAGTCAATGGTGAAACGCTTCCAGATACGGTGAATACCGAACGACATCAGGTCGTTCATCACGTCATACTTTGCCGCTACCGAATGGAAAACGTCCGCCACCATGGCCTGTTTTTCGTCTCTAGCGACGGTGCGAAAACCGAAATCGGTGGTTTCCTGCGATTGATCTGCCATTGTCCTGCCTGCTATTCAGTCAATTTTGTGTGGATGAGTGTACCAGAAGCCCGGTGAATACCCCACCTCGCCACGGCCTCAGCCGTGCGAAACGAAGCCCGGTTCCCCGGCGGTATCGTCATCGTCGTTCGTCTGCGGCAGCGCGGCGACATCATCGTCGTTCGCCTCTTCCGCTTCATCGTGTTGCGCGCCGGCTTGCTGCGCCAGCAGCGGGTTTATCGGCCGTTTGACCTCAACCCCCAACGCGCGGAAACCTTCAATTTGGCCGATAAGATTACCACGGCCTTCGCTCAGTTTGTTCATCGCCTGACGATAACTGCCCTGCGCCTTGTCCAGGCTCTGCCCCAGCGCGGACATATCGTCCACGAACAGCCGCATCTTGTCATACAGTTTCGCCGCGCGATCGGCGATGCGCTGGGCGTTCTGGCTCTGATGCTCATAGCGCCACAGGTTGGTGATGGTACGCAGCGCCACCAGCAACGTGGTCGGGCTGACCAGCATGATGTTGTGTTTAAGCGCTTCGCTGATCAGCTCCGGCTCGCGATCGATAGCCAGCAGGAAGGCGGGCTCGACCGGAATGAACATCAGCACATAATCCAGCGAACGCAGCCCCGGCAGCTGCTGATAGTCCTTGCGGCCCAGCATGCGGATATGGCCGCGCAGCGAAGCGATATGTTCGCTCAGCGCCGCTTCGCGCTCCGCCTCATCCTCGCCGTTGAAATAGCGCTCGTAGGCGATCAGCGACATCTTGGCGTCAATCACTACATCCTTACCCTGCGGCAGGCGCACGATCACATCGGGCTGCATGCGGCTCTGATGATCCACCCGCACGTTGACCTGCGTTTCATACTCATGTCCTTCGCGCAGGCCGGAAGCCTCCAGCACCCGGCTCAGCACCACCTCGCCCCAGTTGCCCTGCGTTTTGTTGTCGCCTTTCAGCGCCTTGGTGAGGTTGATCGCCTCGCGCGCCATCTGCGCGTTCAACTGCTGCAGATTGCGTATCTCGTGCGTCAGCGTATGGCGCTCACGCGCCTCCTGGCCAAAGCTGTCCTGCACCTGCCGGCGGAAACCGTCCAGCTGTTCGCGCAGCGGCAACAGTAAACGATCCAAACTTTGCTTATTTTGCTCGTCCACCTTGCGGCCGCTGTGTTCAAAAATGCGGTTGGCGAGATTTTCAAACTGGGTGGTGAGCCGCTGTTCGCTGTTGATCAGCAGGCGCTGCTTCTCCTCCGCCGCCATGCGCGTCTCTTCCAGACGGATGGTGACTTCGCGCAGCTCGGCCTCCTGCGCGCTGTTCACCTCGCGCTGGGCGCGCAGCTCTTGGTTGAGCAGCTCGCATTCGTTGCGCCAATGGTTGAGCTGTTGCAGCTTCTCATGCCCGGCCGCCAACTGGCTGTGCAAGTTACGCAGCTCCAGCTCGCTCTGGCGCGACTGCTGTTCGTGGCGCTGCAGGGCCTCCTGCCGCACGGCCGTCTCCTGCTGCGCCTGCTGCAACGCTTGCTCCAGCAACCGCAGTTCGGTTTCATGTTGCGCGTTTGTCTGCTGCACACGCAGACTGGCGATCAGCCACCCCAACAGCATACCGATCGCGACGCCGCCAATCCCATAAATCAGACTGGTATCCACCCTGCCTCCTGTTGCACCTTGCCGTTCCAGCGTTTCGCACGCCCATTGCCCGTCACGTTAAGGGGAGGCTGTATGGATGTCCAGCCTGATTTTGCCCGCCGCGCACAATATTGCGCGGCGCTGCGCAATTTAGCGAGAAATCAACCCAGCCACTGGCTGAGCCACTTGATGCCGAACGCCCCCGGCGCCAGAATGCCGAACGCCCAGATCATCGCCGACGTGACGTTGGCCAGTTGGAAGTAGCGCTGCGGCATGCCGCAAATGCCGCCCACCAACGGCACCACGGCGCGCAGCGGGCCGAAGAAGCGGCCAATGAAAATGCCCAGCACGCCCCAGCGTTCAAAGAAGGCGTGGCCGCGCGCCAGCAGCTGCGGATTGCGCGACAGCGGCCACATATGGGCCACGCGATCCTGATAGTGATAGCCGATCCAGTAAGAGAGCCAGTCGCCGAAAAACGCCCCGGCGGCGGCGGCGGCCCAAATCGGCCAAAAGGCGATGCCGCTTTCGCCGATCAGCGCGCCCAGCGCCAGCAGGATCACCGTGGCCGGCAGCAGCAGCGACAAAAACGCCAGCGACTCGCCGAACGCCAGGAAGAAGATGATGGGAATGGCCCAGCCTTCGTGCTGACGCACGACGTCGCTGACCCAGTTGATAACGTCATTGAGGCTCAATACGGGGCTCCTGATACGCGATGGTTCGCCGCCTAGGATAAGCCGGGGCGAGTTAAACCCCGGTTAAACACGCAGCGATTTACTCGAGGTAGAACGCCTGCAGCGCTTCGCGCTGGGCCGCGCCCAGACCGTATTCCGCTTCCAGCCAGCGGTCGGTGGAGCCGTATTGCTGACGGATGCAGCCCAGCGCCGTCATCAGGAACTCCTCGCGCGCGCTGAGCACGTAGGCGAATTGCTCCAGCGCCGCCGCATTCAGCTTGATAGAGAGCTGATCCAGCATCTGCTCGCGGAAAGTGGCCAGCGTGGTTTCAGTCAGCAGATAGTCTTCCAGCACCGTCGCTTCGTCGGCCCCCAGCGCGAACAGCACCAGTGCCGAACCGACCCCGGTGCGATCCTTGCCGACTGCGCAGTGCTGCACGATTGCGCCGCCGCCGGGATTGCTCAGCAGCTGCGCCAACCGCTGATAGGCTGCATTGCCGAACGGCAGGCGGCGATACAGTTCCAGCATGAACGCGCGGGCGTCGAAAGCGGCCAACGTTTCGTTGGTGAGCTTCTCCAGGTTGGCGTTGACTTCGCTGCTCAGCGGGTTGGCCGGCACGTGATGATAGTCGGCACCATTCCACAGAATATCCGGTTTGGCCTGCACTTCGTCGGCATCGCGGTAGTCCAGCACCGAACGCACCGGCACGCCGGCGAGAAAGGCGCAGTCGTTTTCCGTCAGCCGCTCGAGGGAACCGGAGCGAAACAGCAGGCCGCGCTTGATGCGGCGCCCGTCGGCCACGCCGTTGCCGCCGAAGTCACGGAAATTAATGCCGCCGTCGAGCGGCGCAAGCGAAGGATGAAGCAGGATCTGGGCGGTCATAAACGTCCTCGTTGTTATTGTTCTGACAACGCGCGGCGGCCATCGGCGCAGCGCTGAGGAGTATCACCGTAACAGATTAGTCGCGAATGGAAAAACGGGCCGCGTCGGCGGCCCGTTCAGTCCGTTGACAAAGGAGGAAAAAGCGTGGTTTTTCCTCCTTTGTGGTTATCAGCCGAAAATCAATAAATTGATTTTCCCTGTTTGTTATCCGCTGCTTTCTGCAAACCGGGCAATGGCATGAGGTTTGTCATCAATCTCAACGGACCGCGTCGGCGGCCCGTTGAGGGGAGGCGATTACAGCAGACGGCGGGCGGCGTCCACCACGATCTGCACCGCTTTGCTTTCGGTGTTTTTCATGGTCTCGGCGTTCGGGATCTCTTGCTGGGTGCGGTTGACGATCACCCCAGCCACCATGCCGGCACGCAGGCCCTGGCTGGCGCACATGGTCAGCAGCGTAGCGGACTCCATTTCATAGTTCATCACGCCCATCGCCTGCCACTCTTCCATCGAGCCTTTAAAACGGCTAACCACACGGCCGGAGTAGGTGTCGTAACGTTCCTGGCCCGGGTAGAAAGTATCGGAAGAAGCGGTTACGCCAATGTGGGTGGTCGCGCCGCTGGCTTTGGCCGCTTCCACCAGCGCGGTGGTGCAGGCGAAGTCCGCAACCGCCGGGAACTCCATCGGCGCAAAGTGCAGGCTGGCGCCGTCGAGGCGTACCGCCGCCGTAGTCACCAGCACGTCACCGACGTTGATATTGGCCTGAATGGCGCCGGTGGTGCCGATGCGCAGGAAAGTGCGAATACCCAGCTGCGCCAGCTCTTCCACCGCGATAGAGGTAGACGGGCCGCCAATACCGGTGGAGCAGACGATCACCGCCTTGCCGTCCAGCTCTGCGCGCCAGGTGGTGAATTCACGATGGGAGGCCAGATGCACCGGATTTTCCATCAGCTTGGCAATCTTCTCTACGCGCTGCGGATCGCCCGGCACGATGGCAAGCTGGGCCCCTTGTAAATCGTTCTTGGTGAGGCCGAGATGAAAAACGTCAGACTGAGACATACGAGACTCCTCATGGATCATGTTTATTGGGAGGAACAAAAAAGCACTCTACTGAAAATCGCCGCTTAATTTCGTGACGACAGTCACTATGAAAAGAGAAACAAATTACATGCTACATATTTTTTGTGATTTTTATCACAAAAAAGCACTATCACTATAAGGCATCCAGAATGCACCGCTAAACCTCAGTCTAGCCGACAAACCTTGCAGCTCCCTGCCCGTTGGTTGCCGACTGAAACTATTTAGCTCATCAATCCGAAATAACTCCATCTTATCGGTTGCTTAGGGGCAAAAAAGCCCTCTAACGCACCTTATGGCACTTACGCGGGCCAAAACGCGTAATAACATGATAAAAAGCGCTTAAAAATGCCGCAAAGCCAGATAATTAGCCGTTTTTTATCGACTTGTCCGAAAGTGCGCCACGCAGCGCCAATAATGGGTAATCTTTCCTATAGTTAATCTCAGCGCTTTTTTCTATTGCACGGAGACCGCAATGAAAACCGAACATGTGATGACATTAGAACAGGCTCAGGGGGGATTCGCCCCGGCCGCCGCGCCGTTGGCCGCCTCCGCGATTATCACCGACGAACAGGGCATTCATGCCGGGCAAACGACCATCCCTTCTCAGGGCGACGCGCTGCCGACCTACGTCGCCAAACCCGCCGACCATAACGACCCCTTTCCCATCGTGCTGGTGGTGCAGGAAATCTTCGGCGTCCATGAGCACATTCAGGATCTGTGCCGTCGCCTGGCCAAGCAGGGCTATCTGGCGATCGCGCCCGAGCTCTATTTTCGCCAGGGCGATGCCAACGACTACAGCGATATCGGCGAGCTGTTCCAGCAGTTGGTGACCAGGGTGCCGGATCGCCAGGTGCTGTCGGATCTGGATCACGCCGCGCACTGGGCTATCCGCCACGGCGGCGACGCCGGCAAGCTGGCGATCACCGGCTTCTGCTGGGGCGGCCGCATTACCTGGCTGTACGCGGCGCACAACCCGCAGTTGAAGGCGGCGGTCGCCTGGTACGGCAAACTGGTCGGCGAGAAAACGCTGAATTCACCGAAGCATCCGGTCGATGTCGCCACCCACCTGTCGGCGCCGGTACTGGGGCTGTATGGCGGGCAGGACAGCGGCATTCCGCTGGAGACGGTGGAAACCATGCGCCAGGCGATCCGCGCCGCCAACGCCGAGGCCGAAATCGTGGTGTACCCCGAGGTCGGGCATGCGTTCAACGCCGATTATCGTCCCAGCTACAACGCCGAAGCGGCGCAAGACGGCTGGCAACGCATGCTGGCGTGGTTCGCCCAGCACGGCGTCAAGTAACCTCCACCGCATAAAAAAGGGCGCCGAAGCGCCCAATCATCACACCAGTCAGTCTGTAAGCGGCGGAGCTCATCCGCCGCACGCCATCACGCCTGCTCGCGCAGGCGCTGCGCCGCCAATACCATGTTGGCCAGCGACTGCCGGGTTTCCGGCCAGCCGCGGGTTTTCAGGCCGCAGTCCGGGTTAACCCACAGGCGTTCCGCCGGGATGTTCTGCGCCGCTTTACGCAGCAGCGCTTCGATCCATTCCACGCTCGGCACGTTCGGCGAGTGGATATCGTAGACGCCCGGCCCGATTTCGTTCGGGTATTCGAACTCTTTGAAGGCTTCCAGCAGATCCATATCGGAACGCGAGGTCTCGATGGTGATCACGTCAGCGTCCAGCGCGGCGATGGAGTCCATGATGTCGTTGAACTCGCAGTAACACATATGGGTGTGGATCTGGGTGTCGTCCCGCGCCACGGCGGCGTTCAATTTGAAGGCGTCCACCGCCCAGTTCAGGTAGGCGGCCCAGTCGGATTGACGCAGCGGCAGCCCCTCGCGCAGGGCGGGTTCGTCGATCTGAATGATGCCGATGCCGGCTTTTTCCAAATCTTCCACCTCGTCGCGCAGCGCCAGCGCAATCTGCTTGGCGATCACTTCGCGGGTCACGTCTTCACGCGGGAACGACCAGCACAGGATGGTCACCGGCCCGGTCAACATGCCTTTTACCGGCTTGTCGGTCAGCGACTGGGCGAATTTCGCCCATTCGACGGTAATGGCTTCCGGGCGGCTGACGTCACCGATGATCACCGGCGGCTTCACGCAGCGGGAGCCGTAGCTCTGCACCCAGCCGTTCTGGGTAAACACGAAGCCGTCGAGGTTCTCGCCGAAATATTCCACCATGTCGTTGCGCTCGGCTTCACCGTGCACCAGCACGTCCAGCCCGAGGCGCTCCTGCTCAACGATCGCCTGTTTGATGTGCTCACCGATGCTGGTGCGGTAGTTGCTGCCGTCCAGACGGCCCTGCTTGAAGTCCAGACGCAGGCCGCGGATCTCGGTGGTCTGCGGGAACGAACCGATGGTGGTGGTCGGCCAGGCCGGCAGGTTGAAACGTTCGCGCTGCGCCCTGGCGCGCTCGGCGTAAGCGCTGTGGCGCTCGCTGTCCTGCGCGGTGATCGCGGCCAGACGGCGCTCAACCTGTGGGTTATGCACACGGCTCGACTGACGGCGGGCGCGGATCGGTGCGCTGTAGGCGTCCAGTTCGGCTTGCTTCGCCGCGTCAGGCGCGTTCAGCGCCGCAGCCAGCAGCGCCAACTCGGCGCATTTTTGCAGCGCGAAGGCGAACCAGCTTTTCACTTCTTCATCCAGACGGCTTTCCACGCTCAGGTCGATCGGGCTGTGCAGCAGTGAACAGGAGGTGCCGATCCACAGTGGGCGGGTGCCCACCAGCGGCTGAAGACGTTCGAACCAGCGGCTCAGATCGGCGCGCCAAACGTTGCGGCCGTTGATCACGCCCAGCGACAGCAGCCAGTCTTGCGGCAATGCGGCGCTCAACGCGGCGATATCGTCATGGCCGGCGACCAGATCGACGTGCAGCCCCTGCACCGGCAGCGTGCGAATAGTGTCGAGGTTGTGGCCGACGCTGTCGAAATAGGTAGTCAACAGCAGCTTAACCTGCCCCTGCAGCGCGTCGTAAGCCGGTTTAAAGGCGTCCAGCCAGGCCTGCGGCAGCTCCAGCACCAGCGCAGGCTCGTCAATTTGCACCCACTCGACGCCGCGTTTCGCCAGCTCGGCCAGCACCTGTTGGTAAACCGGCAGGATATCTTTCAACAGCGACAGGCGATCGAACGGCTCGCCCTTCACTTTACCCAGCCACAGATAGGTCACCGGGCCCAGCAGCACCGGTTTGATGCGGTGACCAAGCGCCAGCGCTTCGTCCACTTCATCCAGAAGTTGGGTCCAGCCCAGCTTGAACTGCTGGCCTTGTTGGAACTCGGGCACCATGTAGTGGTAGTTGGTGTTGAACCATTTGGTCATTTCCGCCGCGGCCGCCGGCTCGCCGGTCGGTGCGCGGCCACGGCCGATGCGGAACAGCGTGTCCAGATCGATCGAGCCATCCGCATTCTGATGACGCGCCGGCACGTTGCCCAGCAGCAGGCTGGTGGTCAACACATGATCGTACCAGGCGAAATCGCCGACCGGCACCAAATCCACCCCGGCCTGCTGTTGCTGTTGCCAATGGCGAGCGCGCAGCTCGCGGCCAACCGCCAACAGCTCTTCCTGCGTTGAGTTGCCAGCCCAGTAGCTTTCCTGAGCTTTTTTCAGCTCACGTCGTAGCCCAACGCGAGGAAAACCCAGTGTGTGATTCAAAATTGCCATCGTCTCATTCCCCATTTAGCCGTCCAGATGTTTACACATCCATAATCAGCAGGTACTGTATTAACCACAAGCGCAATTTATTCACTGTCAATGTGAAGGACTCTCATGATCGAACTGAAACATTTACGGACGCTGCAGGCCCTGCGCAGCAGCGGTTCGCTGGCGGGGGCGGCGGCCCAACTTCATCAGACGCAGTCTGCCCTGTCGCACCAGTTCAGCGATCTTGAGCAACGTCTGGGCTTCAAGCTGTTCGTGCGCAAGAGCCAGCCGCTGCGCTTCACCGCCCAGGGCGAGATCTTGCTGCAGCTGGCGGAACAGGTGCTGCCGCAAATCTCACAGGCGCTGCAGGCCTGCCACGAGCCGCACCAAACCACGCTGCGCATCGCCATCGAATGCCACAGCTGCATTCAGTGGCTGACGCCGGCGCTGGACAATTTCCGCCAGCGTTTCCCGCAGGTGGTGATGGACTTCACCTCCGGCGTGACTTTCGATCCGCAGCCGGCCCTGCAACAGGGCGAGCTGGATCTGGTGATGACGTCGGATATCCTGCCGCGCAGCGGCCTGCACTATTCGCCGATGTTCGATTTCGAGGTGCGTCTGGTGCTGGCGCCGGATCATCCGCTGGCCGGCAAGCCGCACATCGAGCCGGCAGACTTGAGCGATGAAACGCTGTTGATTTACCCGGTGCAGCGCCAGCGGCTGGATATCTGGCGGCATTTCCTGCAGCCGGCGGGCGTCAACCCGGCATTGAAGAACGTCGATAACACGCTGCTGCTGATCCAGATGGTCTCGGCGCGGATGGGGATTGCGGCGCTGCCGCATTGGGTGGTGGAGAGTTTCGAACGGCAGGGGCTGGTGGTGACCAAAACCCTGGGTGACGGCCTGTGGAGCCGCCTGTACGCCGCCGTGCGCGACGGCGAACAGCGCCAGGCGGTGACCGAAGCCTTTATCCGCTCGGCCCGCCAGCACGCCTGCGATCATCTGCCGTTCGTGCGCGACGCGGCACGCCCCGGCGCGACCGGCGCCAAAGCGTTGGCGGCCGGCGTATAAACTGTCGCCCTCCCGTTTAGCCGAGCTGTTTCGGCGCCACCCAGCGGCGGTGCACCCACAGCGAAGCGACGATCACCGCCCCGCCGATGATAAAGCTCGGCCAGTGCGGCTGTTGCTGCCAGATGGCAAGGTTGACCAACAAGCCGGCCGGCACATGCATGTTGTTCATGATGCCGAGCGTGCCGGCATCCACCTGCGTCGCGCCGTAGTTCCACATGAAATAGCCCAGCCCCGACGCCACCACGCCCAGCCAGATCAGCACGCCCCACTGCAGATTGGTCGTCGGCAGCTGCTGCGGATTGCCCCACAGGAACCAGGCCACCACCGCCACCACCGCCGCCCCCAGGTAGAACCAGGAAAAGGCGGTGTGCTGCGGCAAGGGGTGCACTTCCATCAGGCGCTTATAGCCGACCATGCCGATGGCGAAGCTGATGTTCGCCGCCTGCACCAACAGCAGCCCCCACCAGAAGTGTTCGCTCAGTTGGTGATAGCGAATGATCGCCGCGCCCAGCACCGCCAGCAGCGCGCTGAACACATAGCCCCAGCGTAAACGTCGGCCGCTCAGTAAGTCGTAGATCAGCGTGATGTACAGCGGCGTCAACACGGTGAACAGCAGGAATTCGGGTACCGTCAGGTAGAGATAGGCGCGGAAGCTGAACAGATACATGATGCCCAGTTGGAAGGCGCCCACCAGCATATACAGCAGGATCACCCTGGGCTTGATATTGCGCCAGCGCAGGAACGGCAGGAACACCAGCGCCGCCAGCCCGATGCGCACCAGCGCCGAAAACCCGCTGTCGACCTGACCCGCCAAATACTCGCCGATCAGGCTAAAAGAAAACGCCCACAGAATGGTGGTGATAACCAAGAGCAGCACGATGGGTTCATCCTAGCAATTCATAAACCGCGATTGTAACGGAAGATGGGCACCGCGTTGGCGAAAAGGCGGTTTACATTTGAACAAAATATAAACTACCAGCAAAATTTCACCGCTGGGTTAGGCTTAATAAAAAAGCGAGGTAACCATCATGAAAACGTCTCACATCCTGTTCGCTCTGCTGTTGCTGCCCGGCCTGGCTGCAGCGGCCAACGGCGTAACCGATCTGCGTTCACAGCAGCAGCTTCTCAACCAAAACAGCCAACAGGCGCAGCAACAGCGCTTGTTGAACAACCGGCAGATGGATCAACGCCGCCTGCAACAACAGCGACAGTTCGACAATCAACGGCAACAGCTGTTGCAAACCACGCCGAACGGCGGCCAGCTGCTGCCTAACGGCAACCAGCCGCGCGATCCGTTCAACCGTACCGCGCCGGCGGTGCCGCAGGCCCCGCTGCCGGCTACGCCCGCACGCCCATAACGGTGAGGATCAGCGGCGTGGTGATCGCCGCCAGCACGGTGGACATCACCAGGCTGGTGGCGGCCGGGCCGGTGAGCGTATTGAACTGACGCGACATCAGGTAGACATTCACCCCCACCGCCATTGAGCCCAGCAGCACCACCACGCGGGTCTCCATCGGCGGCAGATCCATCATCCAGGCCAGCAGCCAAATCACCAACGGCTGTACCAGCAACTTCAGCACGCAGATGGCGCTGCTCAGTTGCCAGCCTTCGCTGATGCGGTACTCGGCGAGCCCCATGCCAAGCACCACCAGCGACAGCGGCGCCGCCACCTGGCCGAGCATGCTGACCGGCCGATCGACGAAGTCCGGCAGCGGCAGGCCGGTCAGGCTAAACAGCGTGCCGGACAAAATGCCGACGATCAGCGGGTTGGTCAGCACGCTGCGCGCGGTTTTAGCAAAGCCCCCCAGCGTCGGCGAGCCGTTGCGCGCCCATTCGATCGACACCGTGACCAGCGTCCACAGGATCAGGCCGTTGAACACCAGCACCAGCGCCACCGACGGGATCGCCGCCTGCCCCAGCATCACGCTGGCGATCGGTAAACCGAGCATCACGTTATTGGAGAAAATACCGCCCAGCGCAAACACCGACCCGGCGACGCCATCCAGCCGGAAAAGGTACCGGGCAACCAGGCGGCCGAGCACGAACACGATCAGGCAACTGCCGAAGAACGCGATCAACAGCCGGGCATCGACCGCCGGACGCTGCGAGAAGTCGCACATCATGCGAAACAGCATGGCGGGCAAGGCGAGGGAAAACACAAAGCGCGTCAGGCCATCGGTGATGCTGGCGGGCCATTTCCCCCAGCGAATCAGCCCATAACCCAACGCGATCAGGACGAACAGCGGTAATGACAGCACCATCTGGTGCCACAGTGACAGGATAAAGCCAGGCATCGCATTCCTTCCGGTGGTGCGGCGGCAAGGCTTGTCGTCGCAGGATTCATCAGCGCCGGATTAGAACTCCGAGCCAATCAAATCTATCCGGTCGGTGCAAATGCAGTCAACGCCCCAGTCGAGCAGCAGGCGCGCGCGATCCGGCTGGTTAACGGTATACACCAGAATGCGCAGCCCGGCGTCTTTCAACGCTGTCACCCGCTCGGCGGTCAGCGCCTTGTGGTCGATATGCAGCGAGACGCAGTCCAGGCGTTCCGTCAGCTCGCGCCAGTTGTCGTCCCAGTCCTCCAGCAGCAAGCCGCGCGGCAAATCCGGCACGGTGCGCTGCGCCGCCGCCAGCGCTTCCACCGAGAAGGAGGAGAGCAGCGGGTCGGTCTGCCCTTGCCACAGCAGCCGCGCCGCCAGCGCCACCACCCGGCCGGTTTCGTCGTCGCTGCCGGTGGTCGGTTTGATCTCGATATTGGCCATCAGGCCGTGTTCCCGGCAGCGTTCCGCCACCTCCGACAGCAGCGGCAGCCGCTCGCCCTTGAAGGCCGAGCTGTACCAGTTGCCGGCGTCCAACTGCACCAGCTTATCCCACGGCAGCTCGCCCGCCACGCCCCAGCCGTTGCTGGTGCGATCGAGCGTATCATCATGCAGCAGGAAAATTTGTCCGTCCTGCGCCAGTTTGGCGTCGAACTCGATCATCTTGTGGCCGTGGCGCGCGCCGACGTCGATCGCAGCCAGGGTGTTTTCCGGCGCCAGAGAACCGCCGCCGCGGTGGGCGACAATATGAGGGTAAGGCCAGGGTCTCGTCATCAATCCATCCGTAATCCGCTGTGGGTGTCAAAAAAGTGCAGCGCCTGAGCAGGCAGCTGCAAATATAGCGTACTGCCCGCCGCCGGCAAGGTTTCATGCGACAGCCTCGCGATCACCCCGTGGCCGCCCCACTGGCCGTGCGCCAGATTGTCGGCCCCCAGCAGTTCCAGCGTCTGCAGCTGCAGCGGCACGCCCTGGCTTTGCGCCACCCGCTGAATATGCTCCGGCCGAATGCCCAGCGTCAACTGCCGCCCCGCCCACTGCGGTTTGGCCGCCGGCAACGGCAGCGCCATGCCGTCCGCCAGCAGCAGCTGGCCGCCGTCGGCGCTCAGGGTGCCGGGCAGCAAATTCATCGCCGGCGAGCCGATAAAGCCGGCGACGAACAACGAAGCCGGCCGCTGATATACCTCGCTCGGGGTGCCGATCTGCTCCGCCACGCCCTTGTTCATCACGATCACCCGCTGCGCCAGCGTCATCGCCTCCACCTGATCGTGGGTCACGTACAGGCTGGTGGTTTTCAGGCGTCGGTGCAGCTGTTGCAGCTCCAGGCGCATCTGCACCCGCAGTTTGGCGTCCAGGTTGGACAGCGGCTCGTCGAACAGGAATACCGCCGGTTCGCGCACGATGGCGCGCCCCATCGCCACGCGCTGGCGCTGGCCGCCGGATAGCTCGCGCGGTTTGCGCTTGAGCAGCGGCTCCAGCTCCAGAATGCGCGCCGCCTCCTCCACCCGCTGGCGGATATGATCCTTGCCGAAACCGCGGATCTTGAGGCCGTAAGCCATGTTGTCGTACACGCTCATGTGCGGATAGAGCGCGTAGTTCTGGAACACCATCGCGATGCCGCGATCCTTGGGCTCCAGATCGGTCACGCGCCGGGTATCGATATAAATATCACCGCTGGTGGTGCGTTCCAGCCCGGCCACCATGCGCAGCAGCGTGGACTTGCCGCAGCCGGACGGGCCGACCATCACGATGAACTCACCGTCCGCCACATCGAGATCGATCTGTTTGATCACCGGCGTTTTACCGTCGTAAGACTTGGTGACCGCCTGTAGTTTTAATCCTGCCATCGTCGTTATTTCTCGCTATCAACCAGACCGCGCACAAACCAGCGCTGCATCAGAAGCACCACCGCCAACGGTGGCAATAAAGTCAGAATCATCGCCGCCATCACCTGGTTCCACTGGGTCGGCGCGCCGGAAGTGGAGATCATGCTCTTGATGCCCGCCACCGCGGTGCCCATCGAGGCGTCGCTGGTGATCAGGATCGGCCACAGGTATTGGTTCCAGCCGTAGATAAAGGTGATGACGAACAGCGCCGCCAGATTGGTTTTCGACAGCGGCAACACGATGTCCCAGAAGAAACGCATCGGCCCGGCGCCGTCGATGCGCGCCGCCTCCAGCAGCTCATCCGGCAACGTCATGAAGAACTGGCGCAGCAGGAAGGTGGCGGTGGCCGAGGCCATCAGCGGCAGCGTCAGGCCGGTATAGCTGTCCAGCAGGTTGAGGTTGGAGATCACCTCCACCGTCGGGAAAATGCGCACCTCCACCGGCAGCATCAGGGTGAGGAAAATCAGCCAGAAGAACAGGCTGCGCAGCGGGAAACGGAAATATACGATGGCGTAAGCCGACAGCACCGACACCGCGATCTTGCCGCAGGTGATCGCCAGCGCCATGATCACGCTGTTCAGCAGCAGCAACGAGAAGGGCACTTTGAGGTTGCCCACGCCGCCCTGCCAGATATTGCGGATGTTCTCCCACAGGTGGCCGCCGGGCACCAGCGTCATCGGCACCTGAAACACCTGTTTGTCGTCCAGCGTGGCGGCGACAAAGGCCACGTACAGCGGGAACAGCACCACCAGCACGCCGATAATCAGCATCACATGGCTGAAGACATCCAGCCCGCGTCGATTCTCAATCATTGGTAGCGCACCTTACGTTCAACGAAGCGGAACTGGATCACCGTCAGGCCGATCACCAGCAGCATCAGGATCACCGACTGCGCGGCGGAGCTGGAGAGATCCAACCCGGCGAAGCCTTCGCGGTAGATCTTGTAGATCAACGTGGTGGTGGACTGCACCGGCCCGCCGCCGGTGGCGGCGTCGATCACCGGGAAGGTATCGAAGAAGGCGTACACCAGATTGACCACCAGCAGGAAGAAGCTCACCGGCGCGATCAGCGGCAGCACCAGATGGAAGAAGCGGCGTACCGGGCCGGCGCCGTCGATGGCCGCCGCCTCCACCAGCGAACGCGGGATCGACTGCAGCGCCGCGAGGAAAAACAGGAAGTTATAGCTTATCTGCTGCCATACCGAGGCCAGCACCACCAGGAACATCGCCTGGCCGCTGTTTTGCGCATGGTTCCAGTTATAGCCCAGCCCATTGAGGAAGTGGGTGATCAACCCGAGACCGGGGTTGAACAGAAAGATCCACAGCACCGCCGCCACCGCCGGCGCCACCGCGTAGGGCAGGATCATCAGCGTGCGATAGAGGCGGCTGCCGCGCAGCACGTAGTCCACCAGCGCAGCGAAGAACAGCGAGACCGCCAGCCCGATGCCCGCCACCAGGAAGCTGAAGATCAGCGTGGTGTAGAACGAGTCGAGGTAGTAAGGATCCTGGAACAGCTGCTTAAAGTTATCCAGCCCGACAAACTGGCTGGACAGGCCGAACGGATCGAGACTCTGCACCGAATACCACAGCGCCTCGCCGGCGGGCCATAAAAAGAACACGGCGGTAATCAGCAGCTGCGGCAGCACCAATGCATAGGGCAACCAGCTGCAGCCGAAACCGGGACGGGAAGATGACATAGCAGTTAAACCATTAATCGGGCACGGAAGGATCGGCGTGAAGACGCGGGGCCGGG